>JAPLLP010000214.1 GCA_026387515.1 Candidatus Omnitrophota bacterium
GAGGGGACACTGGCCCAAATCCTATCTGGGCCAGGTAGCCTCTTAGCGCGGGGTGTCTATCTGGTTGGATGTTGCTGTTTATACGGAATTACCGGAGCTGTCCAGGGTGTCTGCTGATTAATCACCGCGATTTCAAGCGGGCAAACATTCGCCGGAACAGTCAAAGCAAACCTCAGGGCATCCTCAATCGCTTTGGTGCTCATCAGCCGAGAGGCATCCGCGGTGATCTCCTGTAACTTTCCAGTTAGGTCCGTATCCGTTACGCCGGGCAGCAAAGACGTTACCTTGATACCGTGATCGCGTAATTCCCAAAACAAACCCTTAGAGAACGCGCGCAACCCTACTTTCAGGGAACTATATACGATAAAATTCCTGGGCAAAGGGTCGCAAAGCGTAGAGCCTGAAACCATATTGATTATCGCGCCGGATTTCCTACTAATCATATCGTTTATCACCAGGCGTATTAAACGCACATAGCCTAGGTAATTCGTATGCGCAAGGCGCTCAAAATCCTCAATCGGCTGCTTTTCAAAGGGATACTGGCTTGAGACCCCGGCATTATTGATCAGGATATCGATTGCTCCGAATTTATCTTTGGCCTTATTGACCAGATTCTCCAGATCCTCTAATTTAGTTACATCGCAAGGCACGGCCAAAACCTCCACCTTATATTTTTTGGCTATCTCTTCAGCGGTTTCTTTTAAAGGGCCTTCTTGGCGCGCGGCAATCGCCAGATTAATACCCAGGCTGGCGGCAGTGGAAGCCAGGGCCTTGCCAATACCACGGCTCGCACCGGTAACAATTGCGGTCTTCCCTTTTAATGCTTCAGACATGGTGCCTCCTTCGCAGTTGCGAACACCGGCCTATCCGATAAGGCCGGGAACTGCTTCTTTCTCTATCACCTGTTTAAATATTTTTAAATTATCCTTGGAGTGGGCATCAATGAAACCTTCGACCTGAGTATCGTTAAATTTGGCCTTATCATCCATCTGGAAATGCTGTATCCAGACCAGCTCTATTCCTTCCGGTTTCGGGATATATAACCAGACGATCTTCATGTATTTAAAGGGAAACTTTGGTTCCTCTCTTTCTGCGTAGGCAAAGTATCTTTCTTTGAACAAAAGCCGCCAGGACTGCCAGGATTTACCTTCGTCATCGGTGAGGCGAAAGGTTATCTTATTGCCTTCTTTTTTGACTACTTCCGCTTTCTGATACTCTCCCCCGAATAATTCGGTCCAGCGTGGTATTTCGTTGGAAATATCGAAAATTAAATCGTACGGAGCATTAATAATAATCGAATTGCAGGTATGTCCCATTTTGTCCTCCTTCACAATGGTGAACACTGGCCCAATTCCGCCGCAGAATGCGGCGCACCCGGCCCAAATCCTATATGGGCCGGGTGCCTCTTAGCGGGGTGCCTATTCCCCGCTCAAACTTAGCAGTATCGCCAGGTCTTCGCTTGCGCTTAAAGAATGTGGGGCATTCTTAGGCATAAAGATAAATACCCCAGGTCTCATCTTAATTTTTATGCCGCTTAAAACAAAGGTGCCTTTGCCTTTTAATACCGTCACTGCTGCCTCGCGGGTAGAGGTGTGCTCAGAGATATCGCTTCCTTTAGCCAGGCACATAAGGGTATGGTTTGAGGTATCTGTCTTCACCAGGACCTTGCTAAAGACCCCTTCGCGGGGGAATTCCATCATCGATTCTAAATCTTTAACTAGAGATCTAATCATTTTCTATAGCCACTACTCTGGCCCAGGCCGCGCCAGTGTTCTTTATTTTAACCGGAAAACAGTAAATTTTAAAGCCGAAATTAGGCAGCTTATCCAGATTCGCCAGGCGCTCGATATGGATGAATTCCCTTTTGCGACCATAAAAGTGCGCCGGATAAAGGGGTTTCTTCTCTTGAAGAAATTCCTTAAGCATGAATTTATAGGGCCGGTCAATACCCATAGCGTCTACGCCGAAGATCTTGATGCCGTTATCTAAAAGGAAATCGATCGCCGAAATATCCACTCCCGGATATTCGGAGAAATATCTGGCGCTACCATAAAACTTATCCGCTCCGGTATGTAGCAAAACTATATCCAGCGGCTTTAAGCTATAATTGATCTTCTGCAGGGCCTGCTTTAAATCTCCGGAGGTGATGGTTTCGGCGGGCTTCTTGTGCGTTAAATCCAGCTTTACACCCGCGCTACAGCACCATTCTAAGGGAATTTCTTCCGCGGTCTTTGAGGCCCGGCCTTCTGACTTTGAACCGTAGTGGAAGGAATAATCAAGATGAGTTCCGACATGTACCGGAGAATGCACTATTTCAAGCGACAAGAACTCTTCGTCAGGCAGCTCCTCTTTCTTCAAAATGCGTTTACCCAATAAATACCGCAGCCTGCCGGAGAGCGTCCTACCCATAATCACGCGGTTAAATTTATCCACCCCTTGCTTATGGGAGACGCGCTCAATCTGAACCTTGTGTACCTCAAAGGCCTTTTCGTCAATGGGCAAACTAAGGTCTATAATCTTCATTTATTGATTTTTGACTGGATTACTTTAGCAATCTCATTGATGGTTGAGAATTTACTAATCTCTTTGGCGCTTAAAGAAATGCTAAAGACCTTGTTCAGCGCGATTACGGTTTCTACCATCTCCGTAGAATCCACTCCGATACTTGCCTCAAGGGCCAGGTCATCCTTAAGTTCCTCAGCCTTAACCTTGAGTAGTTTCACTAAAGTATCTTTTATAATTGCCTTGGTATCCATAACAACCTCCCTGCCCAGAAGGGGCGCACCCGCGCAATTCCTATTAGCGCGGGGTGTTAACAGAAAGTGCACACCGGCCCATCCGATAGGGCCGGGTGCTTTATATCTGCACCTCGCCCTTTGTCGCGGCTGCTTCCCATTTATTGATACCATTCATAACATCCTGGAAGCAAAGCTTAGCCAGCATATCAAAGTCTGACTCCATGATCCGGTTGATCCTTCCGGGCTTGGAGAAGAATTCGCGCATGCACCATGAGCCCAATCTACCCAGATCTTCTGTGGAAAGATGATCCGTAGGAATTACTGGATGCAAGAAGTCCCAAGTGCTAAAATCTACTCTTTTGGGGTCAATCCAGTTTTTTTTTTTTTCTATCCTCCACATAGGGGAATTCGGGGCAGGAGTTACATAACCAACCCACAAGATATCCGGGTCCACCTGATCCGTAAACTCAAACCGCTGTTTAACAATCTCTTCGGTATCATAGTCAAAACCCATCATGATATCAGCGACAATGGCGATATTATTTTTCCGCAAGATCTCGATGGTTTTCTTGATCTGCTCAATGGTGATACCTTTGGCGATTTTCTTAAGCTCTGACTGCGTAGTAACCTCAATACCGAAAACGCCCATAAATAAACCGTTTTCTTTCATTAGCGGCAAAATTGATTCGCAATTAACCCAGTCAATAGCCCGTCCTAAAGAAACCCACTTAATCGGGTTGTTGGATGCTTTTTTAAGCTCGCAGAATTTCTGCACCCTCTTAGGGTCTACATTGAAGTTATCATCCTGAATAACCACAACTTTAACCCCATATTTTCTGTGCAGAAGATTCAGTTCTTCCATCACCCTTTCCGGAGACTTAGCCCGCCATTTTAAGAAATCTGACGGAGAGCGCGGGTCAAACTGATCCCATTCATAACAAAATGTACACGCCGAAGGACAACCCCGGGATGTAACCATATCCACAAACGGCTTCCAATAAGTATGCCCCACATATTTATCCATCGGGAATAAATCATACGCTGGTAAAGGCAACTTGTCTAGGTCTTCCATAAGCGGTTTATGCGGCCCCATAACAATTTTGCCATCGATACGGGAAGTAACCCCGCCTACATCTTTAAGGGGCTGACTTCTATCTATTGCCTCGACCAGGTCCCCAAATGATTCCTCTTCACCCATAACCACAAAATCAACTTCCGGGTTCTCTTCTAATGTAGGCACGGGCATTGCCGAATACCATAATCCGCCGAGAATTATTTTTGTTTTAGGCAAAACCCTCTTAATCCCCACGGCCGCATCTTTAAAATGACGCAAGACTCCATATCCGCCATAGCCGTGCAACTGCTCCCCCATGACCACAATATCAGGATTCTTGATCCTTACCTGCTCAATCAGCTCCTTCATTTCTATCTGATCGGCCTTACCGTCAATAACAGCTACATCTTCATAACCTCTTTCGCGCACATATGCCGCCCAATGCGCATAGAGCTGATTCGGCGATCTATGTATGCCATGGGTTGCCCACGCGCCGACTTTAGGCATGACAAATAATATCTTCATATCAACCCCCCTGTTCCATGATTAAGGTTTTTCTACGATTAGCGCCGAATTGATCCCACCCCTGCCGCGAGAGATTATCAAAGCCCTGTTGATCTTATGCTCTTGGGCGTTACCGGTAACATAATTTAATCCATTCACCGCCGGCTGCTTCAGATTTATGGTCGGGGGGATAAGGTTATTTTCCATAGTCAAAACTGTAGCCACCAGGTCTACCGCTCCGGAAGCGCCCAACAAATTTCCAAACATCGATTTGGGACAGCTTACCGGTATCTCGCTGGCTTTGCTTTGAAAAACGCTCTTTACGGCCTTTATCTCTGAATCATCCCAGACATCCACTGCCAAGCCGTCTAAACTTATATAATCTATATCCGCGGGGTTTAACTGGGCATCAGAAAGGGCCATGCGGATAGCGCGGGCCAACTGTATCCCGTCGCTGTCCGGATTGATCCTATCGACACCATCGCAAGTAGTGCCATAGCCCGAAATATAGGCCAATGCCTTGGCCTGGCGCGCTTTTATCCGTTCCAGACCTTCCAGCACCACAATACCCGCGCCTTCACCGATGACAAAACCGCTCCTGTCTTTATCAAAAGGCCGGTAGGCGCTTTCCGGATGCTCATTATCCTTGGAGAGCGCTCCATAAGTATTGCAGCATAAAAGCGCATAGGGGGTAACCGGGGCTTCCATGCCTCCGGCTAGAATCATGTTCAATTTATTTTCCGCCAAGACCCGACGGGCATAACCAATAGCCATCAAGGAACTGGCCCTATCCGCTACCACCGTCTTAGAAAAACCTTTGATGCCATAATAGATGGAAACCTGGCCTTGGGGCGCCGCGGGAAACCACGCCGAGGCCATATAAGGAGAAACCCCTTCCCTGCCCTCGAGATACAAATCCCGCAACTCTGTCTCGGCATACATCCAGCCGCCGATGGCATTACCTAAAAATATACCGATTAAGTTTAGATCCTCAAGCTTAATATCAATACCGGCATCCTGCAGGCTCATCTCTGAAGCCACTAAAGCCATATGCGAAAAGGCGTCAATCTTTTTCAAGAGGCGCTCTGAAATGTGCGAGTATTTTTCCAGATCATCTATCTGGCCGGCAATGTGGGAAGGATATCTTGTTGCATCAAAACGGGTTATCTTTTTGATGAATGGCCGGCCGCATTTCAAGTTCGCCCAGAACTGGCGCTTGCCGATACCCGAAGGAGAAACTATGCCTATTCCTGTTATGGCTATCTTATCCATTGAACCTCTTTAAGACCAGTGAAGTGTGTATCCCGGAAAAACCGCTTGAGGTCTTTAAAATAGTATCTACTTTCTTCTCTCTTGAAACATTAGGGATATAATCCAGATCACAAAGCGGGTCTTTTTCCTCTTGATTTATAGTCGGAGGAAGGATATTCTTTTGAAAAATCATCGAGCATATAGTAAGCTCTACGGCATTAGCCGCGGCCAAGGGATGGCCGATCATGGATTTTAGCGAACTAATGGGAAGTTTATAGGCGTAACTGCCGAAAACTTTTTTGTAGGCATTGGTCTCAAAGATATCATTCATCCGGGTAGATGAGCCGTGGGCATTGATGTAATCGATCTGTCTTGGCTTAAAGTTAGCGTCCTTAAGCGCCAGGGTAATACAACTTTCCATCGCCTCTCCGTCTCCGGGAAGGTCAGTCATGTGAAAGGCATTACAGCTGGTGCCAAAACCGATCACCTCGCAATAAATGCGGGCGTTGCGCCTAAGCGCATGGCTTAATTCCTCTAATATAAGTATGCCGGTCCCTTCTGATAAGACAAAACCGTCGCGCTTATTATCAAAAGGCCGGGAGGCCTTCTCTGGATCATCATTACGCGCCGATAAGACATTGACCACATCAAACGCCCCGAAGGTTATGGGGGTAATGGGCGCTTCCGCAGCTCCGGAAAACATAATTTCATGTTCACCCCTCTGTATTGACTCGTAAGCAAAACCCACGGAATCCGTACCTGCGGTGCAACCCGTGGAAAGAGTGCTGCAAATACCTTTTAAGCCGTATTTCGTGCTGATCTCAATGGATGGGGTATTAAACATCGCGGCATCATAAAGGTCCGGGCGCACCTTGGAAGGATCAATGGGCTCCTTACCGTCATTGGTAACCAGGGCAAACTCTTCTTCCATATATTTGGTGCCACAGATGGCATTGGCAAGACAAACCCCTACGCGCTCAGGGTCTTCTTGGGGAAAAACCAGGCCGCTATCCTTATAAGCCATTCCACCGGCAACTACCGCAAACTGCACATACCTATCCATGCGCATCACTTCTTCATGGGTAAGCCCCAATGCAAAAGGATCAAAGTCCCTGACCTCGGCAGCGATCTTGGTGTTAAATACGGAAACATCAAAACCATCCACCCGCTTAACCCCGGATTTTCCCGAGACAAAACCCCTCCAGGCATTCTCCTTACCTATACCATTAGGAGATAGCACTCCGATTCCGGTAATTACTACGCGTCGTTTATTCATCTTATTTATTATCCTCTTCTATACGGGCTACCTTGAATACAATATTGCCACCGTCAGGGCAGGTAACTGTATCAACGGAATCGGGATTATCCATGAAGAAAAACTTGGCCCCGAAATTTAAGGCAAATAACGCCGGAAAGGCGCAGTGAAATGCCGCGCCGCAAAAATTCGGGATGCATTTCAAACCTTGAGTCTCCCATTTATCCCCTACCTTATATCCATATACACACTTACCCCCACCTCAATGACCATCTTTTTTGGATTCGGCCCTTTAAAGTTAGGATCCTTAGGTATATGTTGCGGCTTGCCCAACCCATCAAGTATCTCTGCCTCAAATTCGAGTTTCCCGCCATCTGGACAGGTAACCATGAGAGAACGTTGATTCTCGCGAAAGGCAAAACATGCGCCAAAACTTAAGGCATAAATCACCGGGAAAAGCGCGTGCGCCAGGCCTAAACAAAAAAATTTCGGAGGATGAGTGAAATCCTCAAGGTATAATTCATCGCCGGCTTTATAACCGTGGTAACAATTGCCATAGACATTTTTGACGGTGAGTTTTAGCCTGGGAAAAGGAGAATTAATCTCTTTCATCTTAGCAAAGGATTCCTTTTACGGCATTCAGCAGTTCTTCTTTACTAAAAAAGGTCTTTTTTTGCTCTACCTGGTGCACCATCTGAACCAATTTCGTGTTTAAGGGAGCGCTTAGGTTGTGCTCTTTGGCCAAGGCAACAAATTCTCCGTTAATAAAATCTATTTCGGAAGCCTTGCCCCGTTTTATGCTCTGCAGGATCGAACCATAAAGCGGCTCCCTGCTTAAATTAGCCATTATGCCGGAATATATCCTGGCCCCTTCTTCAGCAGGAAGGGATACGAGTTTTGTCACGCGTTCAAGGGGAAAATCCGGCAAGGATGCCAATTTTATCCCCGCCGCATTCACCACTTCCAAGGCTTCCTTCCAGATAGCAATGCTGACTTTGCTGATCTGAATATCACTAAAGGCCTCCTGCATACTTAACCCAAGTATTGCCGGAATACAGTTATTGGCATTGACAAAAACTTTCAGGTATTTCATGCCGGATATATCATCAACAACCTGCGCCGGGAAAGACTGATTTGTCGATTATCCAGCTGCCTTCAAAATTATGTATAATCTTTCCCGGTTCTAGATAGGTGGCCCCAAACATCACAATGCTTGAGATTATCTTCTCTCTGGAAAGGTATTGGGCCACAATACTATCTGCCCTGACCCCATTCTGGGTGGTTAAAATCGTTGCGCCTTTTAAGTAGCGCAGGTTAGTCTTTATTGCCCGGGAAATATCCTGACTTTTCGTGGCCAGGATCGCCAGATCCGGCGTACTGCCAAGCAGTTCGGAGATGCCGATATCGATATGAAAATTCCCCCGCACGCCAGATATACTTAAACCCTTGGCTTTAATCGCCTTTGCCGAATCCGCATGGGATATCAAAGAAACGTCTTGCTGCTCGAGGGCCAGATAACCCGCCACCAACCCCCCGATTGCCCCCGCGCCAATAACCGCTATCTTCATCTTTTCGGAAAACCGTACTTTTTATAATCGAACCCGGTCTGCTCAAGCAACCGAAGCATCATGCTGTAAAAAGGGGAAGGCACATCGGAGAAAAACGCAGCCACTACATCCTGTTCCTGAACCTGCGTAGCGTTCCTAGACCTGGCGGTCTCCTCGGCCTTCCTGGTTACCGCCTCATCGGCTATCCCGCGATGGAAAACCGGGATCTTAGAGATAAACAGCCTAAACTTATTTTTAGTTTTTAATTCCCATTCCATATTAGTAAAATTTTACTATTTAAATTTACCTAATGATTATATTAGCCAGGCGGGCCTCTGTCAAGTAAATTTTCAAGGTTCTAGGAGTCTTCTGTGCCGCGGAAATAATCGCGCATCATATCCAGAAATTCTTTGTCGTGGCGAGGTTTTTCTTGCAGAATGTCCTCTATCTCAAGGTCATCTATAACACCTAATTCACCGGCGGTTTCGATGGTGACATGCTTATTTAAAATTTCCCCTTCGGTCAAAAAACGCGAAGGCTGGGTAAAGACCGAAGACCCTTCCCCCATATAACTGCGCGGAGAACGATCAATGTGCGGCTTAAGTATAAACAGGTTCTCCTTGGCCCGGGTGGTAGCCACATAAAAAAGCCTGCGTTCCTCTTCAATCGCCTCCTGGTCTTCGAGAGAAAGATATGACGGCAAGTGGCCCTCGGCTGCATATATAAGGAATACTGTCTGCCACTCCAGACCCTTTGCGGAATGAGTAGTGGATAGACAAAGCCGGCTGTCATCCTTATCCCTGATCCCCGCCTCAACAATACTGCGCTCCGGAGGCTCTAATGCCATATCGGTCAAGAAATTCTCTAATGAATTGTAGCGGGAGGCGATGCGAATTAAAGAATCTAGGTCATTCAGGCGCTTGTTAAAATCATCGTATTTCTCTTTTAAAAGAGGCTGATAATACCCCAGAAAAATTTGGATCATCTCATCAGGAGGAATGTGTTGACTGTCGACTTTTCTGAATATCTCAAAAAGCCGCCTCAGGTCTTCGCTCTTATGCAGAAACTCGTCTCCCAGGTTAAAACCTTTCTTATTCGCGATTATCTCCTGTATGATGCGTTCGGCAGTCTTAGGGCCTACTCCGCGCATAAGCAATAACGCACGGTACCAGCTTACCGCGTCAAATATATTATAGCTTATGCGTAGATAAGATATTACGTCCTTAATGTGCGCCGCCTCCACGAATTTCTGGCCTCCGTATTTGACAAAAGGTATGTTGCGGCTGGCCAGTTCCACCTCCAGGTCGTTGGAGTGCCAACCGGAACGGAATAACACCGCGATATCTGCCAGGCCTATGCCTTCTTCGCGCAATTCCAATATCTTATCCGCTATATAACGCGATTGGGCATGTTCATCCTGCGCGTCTATATATACTGGCCGGCCATCCCCTTTTTTACGGGTAAAAAGTACCTTATCAAATTTTTCCGTAGCAGAAACGAGCACCTCATTGGTAAGATCCAGGATCGGCTGGGTAGAACGGTAGTTCTCTTCAAGGGTGATGATCTTAGCGCCTTTAAAAATCTTGGGGAAATCCATAATGTTGCGGAAATTCGCCCCGCGAAAGGAATAGATGCTCTGAGAATCATCGCCCACCACCATTATATTCTTATGCTCGCAGCTCAAGAGCGAAACAATGTATGCCTGGAGCTTGTTGGTATCCTGATACTCATCTACCATGATATACTTATAGCGGCGGGATAAGACCCTCCTTATTTCCTCGTGACCCTCCAGCAGGTCTTTGCAATATACCAACAGGTCATCATAATCCAAAAGGGATTTTAACTGTTTATATTTCTTATATTCCTGGCGGATCGATTTAACCTCTTCTTCCCATTCGATAAACTGCGGATACTCGTCAAATAGAACGTCCTTGAGGCTTTGCGCTTTATTGATGCTCTTAGAAATAACTTCAAGGATGGTTTTTTTGCGGGGAAAACGCTTATCCAATTTGTTAAATCCAAGTTGTGAGCGAATTAGGTTTATGGTATCTTCGGCATCGGCTTGGTCTAGGATGGAAAAACCGTTAGAAAGCCCCAGGACCTTGGCGTATTTACGCAAGATCAAGTTGGCAAAAGAGTGGAATGTCCCGCCTGAAACGCGCTGGCAACGCTCATCTAAAAGCGCGGAAGCCCTCCTAAGCATCTCTGCGGCAGCCTTACGGGTAAAGGTCAACAAGAGTATATTGTCCGGGGCAACCCCCCTTTCCACCAGGTAGGCCACGCGATAAACCAGCACGCGGGTCTTACCGCTACCGGCACCGGCGATAACCAAATGCGGACCTTCGGTAGACTGCACCGCTTCCAGTTGCGCGGAATTCAGTTCTTTTATATAATCGATTTTTTTCATGGAATGAAAAACAGTCGCGGGACAGGAGAAAACCTGTCCCGCCAATTGGAGGGAACTACCTGTTTACTTCTTTAAATACGCCTTGATTATCTTCTGGTCTTGTATTGGCCGATCCGCGGATCCGGTCGGTGTATTTTCAATTTTCTGAACCACATCATACCCCGCAACTACCTCTCCGAAAATAGTATGTTTCATGTTCAACCATGGCGTAGGGACAGTGGTAATAAAAAACTGGCTTCCGTTGGTACTGGGGCCGGCGTTGGCCATAGCCAGGATTCCCGCCTTAGTAAAAGCTACTCCGGGCACGACCTCATCTTCAAACGGCCTGCCCCAAACAGACTCACCTCCGCTTCCTGTCCCGGTAGGATCTCCGCCTTGAATCATAAAATTCTTAATCACGCGGTGAAAAATCAATCCATTATAATAACCCTTCTCTACTAACTTTGTGAAATTCTCACACGTCTTAGGCGCTATGTCAGCAAAAAGTTTTATTTCGATTTTTCCCTGGTTAGTTTCTAATACCACCGTCTGGTTTTCCACCGCAAACCCCTTTCCACATAAGGCGCATAATAAAAATACCCCTGCCAATAAAATTAAATTTTTTTTCATACCTCTCCTTTGCAGTAAGCAAACACCCGCGCAATTTTCGCCGCGGCGAACACTAGCCCAAATTCCCCACCGGGGGACACCGGCGCAATTCAAATTTGCGCCGGGTGGCCTATCTGGGCCAGATAGCCTCTTAGCGCGGGGTGTAACAGCCTGACAACTGCCTAAGACGCAGCTTCGTTCTCCTCGACAAATTTCTTTATCTCTTCGATGTTTTCCAATATAAGCTTAGCCTTGTGCAGGCCAAACGAAAAAGGAAACTTGTCGTCCGGGTCACGCTTGATAATGAGAACCGGCTTACCCTTGTATTGCGTTTTTTCAATCATTCATAGCTCCCTGCCTGCCGGATTCACAGGCGCTTGTATTATTAGCCTATATAAAATTTAACACTCATTATTTTACTGCCAAAATAGGAATTGTACAATAATAAAATTAAACCGGGAGAAAAAAACAGAGGGTAATAAAGGTGGGTTATAACTTAAGAAGCCGGCTCATCCCCATAAAATCTATGCGCTCCAGATTCACGCCTGCCTGAAAAGTATCCGGCCCGGTCATCTCTGACCAGGTTACTTCACCCCGGGTATAGAATGGCTCTGTCCTTCCCGGAGAATGAAGCCATAACTCAACCGCGGCATTAGGTTTAAGTTCTTGTTTAGTAACCAATCGTAATCCTTTGGCGCTTAAATCCTGAGTCTCGGCCTCTCCTTCGGACCTGGAATCTAAATCAAGGTAGTGTAAGGAAATATTTGCCGGGAAACGCTCAAACACCCTGCGATCATCCATAGTCTTATCCTTCCCTTCCTCCAGCGTCTCGTCATGCCACCGCCGATTTATCTCTTCGGAAAAATACCGACGTATAAATTGATATATCTTTTCCTTTTGCTCATCACTAACCCTGGTAAAATACAGCCCGTAAGCATGAAAATCGTTCTCTACCTTATGCCAGGATACCCAGGCCTCTACGTCCAGAATAAACTCTTCGGAAAACTCCAGGTGCAAATTTATAGCCCTACTCTCCTTGAGTTCTATACCCAGGGTTAGCCGCATCCCTTTTAGACTGATATCCTCCAACTGACAGCTCACTGGTACTGAAGAACCCTCTACGGTGAGCCTGACCTCGTGTTATAAAACGCCGGCGGATCTGCCCACGCACTTCAACGCTCCTATTAGTCCCAAACTCAGGAAACCCTTCTTGCTTTAGCCTCATATTATCACTCCTAAGAAACCTGTCAACTTTTAATTAAAATAACGCTATCATAGATCTACGTTAGACTTACAAAACAAAAAGCCACGGACAGAGTTTTTAAAACCTCTTTGATCCGTGGCATCCATTGCCTAAAAGCGTTTTAGGCAATTTATAAATTTGTTCGGTTTAAGTATACACTATTTTTAGCCAAATTTCAAGGTCAACGGTAATTGGCACTAATACAAGCTAAAACATGCGGGACCCTGGCAAGACAGGCCAAAAATGCCAAAACGCAAGTAACAACCAGAAGAACACCCATAATACGGGTGCTGGTAATCTCTCTAGAGATAGAAACCGGCTCTATTCTCCAGTTGATCCCCAGATAAAAAGCCTTTTGCAGGTCGATTGCGCGGCCTGGTTTTCTTATCAAGAATAATCCTATTGCGATACCCACTATCGATATCAAAAACGCGCACAAAACCACCATCGGCCTCATATGCCCTCCTTCGCAGTTAGCGAACACCGGCCCAATTCCGATTTGGGCCGGGTGTAGCAGTAGTGAACCCGCAACCAAACAACCTATCCCTTTGCCTTGAGATATTTTTCGTACAGACAAAGGAGAATGGCGGATAGCAATGGAATAGGCAAAATCAACTTTAAATCAAATTCCTCTTTGGTCCTTAATATATAAATGCTTATTGCGGCGAAAACTATAAACCAGGCTATTTTTTTACCGATATGCAGATTGAAACCGTCACAAAAACAAATCCCTATGAATAAGGTAAAAAGACTGAGCGTCAGCATCTGCCACAAAATAGTATCTGGCATCTAACCTTTCTGGGCCGGGTGTCACAGCGTACTGATCAGCCCCACAAGGAACCTTGACTCTGCTTCTACCATCTGCAGGTTATGCTCAAAGATACGTTTAAGCGATAATGAAGATTGATTTTTTGTGTTATTAGCCATCTGCCGCATAGATTTTGCTAGACGGTCCAAAACCTGCATGCGAGCGCGAAGCCTTCTTTTGGCCACAGCGGGTTTAGCGAAAGGAAGAAAGTAAAGGCTTAAGTCAAGGCTAAACTGCGGCCTTTTAAAATTAAGAAAACTCTTGCTCAGAAGTTCGTAAAAACGCGATTGCCCTTTAGTGGTCAGGCAATATTCAAGGCACGCGGGCCGCCTGCCGAATTTTTTCGCTTTTTTTACCACTAACCCTTTTTTTTCTAATATAGATAGGGGATAATATATTGATTTTATTTCTACTCCGGCAAAAAGCTGGAGAATCTCCTTGATTTTCTTTTTTATCTCGTAGCCGTGCTTGGGGCTTTCTTTTAAAAGTCCCAATAAAATCAACTCTTGTGCAATCATGCAAATCTTCCTATAGCCCGGTATTTCTGATAACGCAAGCCTAAAAGTTTTTCCTTATCATAGGCCCTTAGCTCGCTCAAGTGTTTCTTGATAACCCCCCGTAAGGTCTCTCCCATTTTTAACGGATCACGGTGCGCTCCGCCTAAAGGCTCCGGGACCTCCTCATCTATAATACCCATAGCCAAAAGGTCATGGGCGGTTAATTTCAATACTTCGGCAGCCAGGGGAGCTTTGACCCCGCTTTTCCAAAGGATCGCCGCGCACCCCTCTGGAGAGATTACCGAATAATATGCGTTTTCCAACACGCAGACCCTATCTGCCACACCAATACCTAAAGCCCCTCCCGAGCCACCTTCACCGATGACCGTAGCCACGATAGGAACGGCGGTAGAGGCCATTTCTCTTAAATTCAAGGCAATGGCCTGAGCCTGACCGCGCTCTTCGGCATCAATGCCCGGATAGGCGCCAGGCGTATCAATAAAGACTATGATCGGTAAATCAAACTTTTCGGCAAGCTGCATCATCCTTAAGGCCTTACGATACCCTTCCGGATGCGCGCAACCAAAATTACGTTTCAGATTTTCCTTGGTATCCCGGCCTTTCTGATGCCCTATTACCACGACCTTCTGTCCTTCAAATTTGGCTAGCCCGGTGATCATTGCTTTGTCATCGGCAAAACTACGATCACCATGCAACTCAATAAAATCAGTCATGAACATATTAATATAATCCAGGGTATACGGCCGTTGCGGATGGCGGGCAAGCTGCACCCTTTGCCAAGCGCTCAAATTTCCATAGGTATCCTTCTTTAAATGCTCCA
>JAPLLP010000132.1 GCA_026387515.1 Candidatus Omnitrophota bacterium
ATCCGGTGATGGCTCTCTGCCGTAGTATGCAGCTTATCTATACATTCCATCGCGGTATTCAACGCAGTGTCAAACCCAAAAGTATAATCCGTAGCGGAAAGGTCATTGTCTATAGTTTTGGGCACCCCCACGATATTAGTAATACCATCCTTGATTAATTTCGAGGCAGCCCCAAGCGTATCCTCTCCGCCGACCGCGATGAGCGCGTCAAGCCCCAACTTTTTAAAATTATCCTTGACCTTGGCCAGGTCCTCGGGTTTTCTATAGGGATTTGTGCGGCTGGTACCTAAGATCGTCCCGCCCTTGGGGAGTATGCCTGAAACGGCCTCGATATTCAGGTCCATGGTGTCGTTCTCGATCAGCCCCCTCCAGCCGTTCTTAATCCCTATTATTTTATAATTGTGATTAATGCCTTTTCTTACTACCGCCCGTATGACCGGGTTCAACCCCGGACAATCCCCTCCCCCTGTAAGTATCCCTATCTTTTCCATTTCCTTGAACCTCCTGTTCTCGCCACCAAGGCGAGCACTGGCCCAATTCCTATCTGGGCCAGGTGCATTTGCGCGGGGTGCTTGCGCTATACCCTCCCATAACCTCCGTATGGCAGCATGGGTTCCTGTTTTTCGATTTCCTTCCTCTTCCTGTCTTTCTCATCCTGCGCGATTATCTTGGCTATGTGGATCTTGATAATGATCTGTTCCTCTAGCCCCAAAACCTCTTGTATCTTTAAGCGCGTGATATCCTGCAGTCGCGCGGTCAACTCCGGGATATTGGCCTCGGATTTCAATATCACCCTTAAATCCACGATAATAACCCCTTTTTTGGCAATAACATCCGGCCGTAATTCGCGTATCTCGGGAATCACCCCGGCCAAACGCTTAATAAGATCCTCTACCGCGGTCAAGGCCACGGTCACTTCTCCGGAAGCAGTAGCAAAAGCAATGGTCTTTTCACGCTGAAACCTGCCAAGGATCTGTTGGGCTAAAAATATGCTGATTAATACCAGCAAGAGCCCGGAGATACCGATCACCAGGCGCGTAGAAAAATTGTTCTGGATGATAGCTACGAGATTAAGCACGTCCTGCGGTTGAATGAGGTTGCCGGGCAGAGAAAATAAAACCGCGCCCACTATCAATATGATACCGACGAAAATAATAACTGCGGCATAAAAAATTATCCCCAGAAATCTCATAGTTACCTCCACAGCAGTGAGTACCCGATTTATCCTTTTTCTATCTCCTGCACATTAATATTGATATCTTTTACGGAAACCGTAGTCATCCTCTCCAGGGCGCTACGCACGTTCTCCTGGACTTTGGCGGCTACTTCCGGGATATTATAACCGAATTTTATCACCAAAGGAATTGCTACGCGTACCTCATCGTTTTTATCGATCTCGACCGTAATACTGGAAAGTGATTTATTACCCAGGGAGCGCAACATCCAGCTACCAAACCCTCCGCTGATACGCCTGACCCCCTCGATCTCGCAAGCAGCCAAAGAAGCAATGGAGGCAATCACGTTCTTGTGGATCTTGATTGTCCCTAAATCAGTGCGGGATTCATCGCTACGCATAAAAATTACTCTTCCGGTTTTTGTTCTTTGAGCATCTCCTGTACCAGATGCGTGGAAACGTCGGCCTTAATAAATAACGGATTCTCTAATAATTTCATATGAAACGGTATGGTAGTCTTAATGGGTGAAATAGTGAATTCGGAAAGCGCCCGCAGCATGATCCTTATCGTTTCCTGCCGGGTTGGGGCATAAGCGATAAGCTTAGCTACCAGCGAATCGTAATATGGGGAAACCTCGTATCCGGTATAAATATGCGTATCCACACGCACGCCCGGACCGCCGGGTATATTTAAGGTTTCGATTCTGCCGGGCGAAGGCATAAAATTATTCTCATAATCCTCGGCGTTGATGCGGCATTCGATTGCCGCCCCTTTTAATACAACATTATCCTGGTGAAGATTAAGCCTCTCTCCCGCGGCAATACGGATCTGAGCCTTGATCAGATCAATACCGGTGACTATCTCGGTTACCGGATGCTCCACCTGGATACGGGTATTCATCTCCATAAAATAAAAATTATTATTCTCATCAAGAAGAAATTCAATAGTGCCCGCATTAACATAACCTACGGCCTTAGCGCCTTTGACCGCCATCTCGCCCAAACGCCGGCGCAACTTACTATCCACGGCCGGAGAAGGAGATTCTTCCAATAACTTCTGATGCCGACGCTGGATACTACAATCCCTCTCTCCTAAATAAACTATGTGGTTATATTTATCCGCCAGGAGCTGGATCTCTATATGGCGCGGCTTTTCGATATATTTTTCTATGTAAACATCGGGATTCCCGAAAT
>JAPLLP010000131.1 GCA_026387515.1 Candidatus Omnitrophota bacterium
AAGCAACTTTTCTGAATTTGCATATTAAATCCGAGTCAAGGATATATTTATACTTTACCAAATTAAAACCTAAAAGCTCAAGCAACTCTACTAAGCGTTTTCTTGTGTAATGGGTTACGTACTCATCAGTATATCCACCAGGAATAACTAGTTTGTAAATCTTTTCAATGAGCACCCACGACCAGCGAGAATAATCTGGTGTTCCTAAAATGAGAAAACCGTCTTTTTTAATAATACGAGATAACTCAAACAATATAGAATCCCCACTTTCGATATACTCAATACTTTTTTCATTGGTTACCTTTCATCTTGCCTAAAATTCCAGATACATAATCGAATGTTCTTTTAGAATCATCCGGGTTTTTCATCAACACTCCATAGGACACTGTCATTTTCGTATTGTCCAGAAATCAGCGGCTAAGGTTTCCAGATACTCAAAAGGCATGGTGAAATAGCCTACCTTGCCCCAAAGCCTCCCCCAGGAATTGCGGACTAGGAACCTCTTCTCTCTCTGATTATAGCCCACTGCCATTACCGCATGGCCGCCTAAGACGCACTCTCCCTTCTTAGGCATATTTGCGACGCCGGTGCGGCGCACAGTTGTACTCTCAAAATTTTTGTAAACAGTAAAACCAAAAACAAAAGGATAGCCCTGGCTCAAACAAACCAGCATTTCCTGTAAATTATTAATGCGGTGATAAGATTGGATACAATGTTGCTTGGCTTCTTTATAGCAGCGAAGCGGCGGCTTATGGTCAAATAACCCGATTTTATAGGGCCAAGATTTCTCCCAGCAATAACCGGATTTTTTCAGGGTTTTGATGCCATCACGCAAAGATGCTCCGGCATCATAATCTTCCGTGCCTTCAAGCTTTCTTTCGTTATAATAAATAAAAACCTCTGAACAGCTTTTGCGCAAGTCAACCTTAGAAAGGAGCCTAATACGGGGTTTGATGGCGCTGTAAAGCAAATCGCGCTTATCCGGGATATCAGGCAACCAACCGTATTGTTTTAACATACTAAATCCGTATTTTTGGTACCTTAATGCTTTAGATCTTTATACCATTGAATAGTTTGCGCCAAGCCTTCTTCAAATTTGGTTCTTGCTTTAAAGCCAAATTCTTTAGCGGCTCTTGAAGTATCCAGGCATCTGCGCGGCTGGCCGTCAGGCTTAGTTTTATCCCAAATAATCTTGCCCTTGAAACCAGTAAGTTTGACGATAAGATTAACTAAGTCTTTTATGGATATTTCGAAGCCGGCACCGATGTTGACTGGTTCAGACTTATCATATCTTTCGGTGGCTAAAATGATCGCTTCTGCGGCGTCTTCTACGTAGAGAAATTCACGGGTAGGTTTACCGGTACCCCAAACAATAAGATCAGGGACAGTCCCCTTCGGGGACAGTCCCTTCTGAGCATCAATGCATTTTCGAATTAGTGCGGGAATAACATGAGAACTATTCAAATCAAAATTATCTCCCTGGCCGTATAAGTTTACCGGCAGCAAAAAAATAGAGTTGAACCCGTATTGCTGGCGATAGCCTTGAGATTGCACTAGGAGCATCTTTTTAGCCAAGCCATAAGGAGCATTGGTCTCTTCAGGATAGCCATTCCACAAATTTTCCTCTTTAAAAGGAACTGGGGTAAATTTAGGATACGCGCAAACTGTCCCAAGAGCGACAAACTTTTCTATTCCCTTCTGCCTGCCTACTTCCATCATCTGCACGCCCATCATAAGATTATCATAAAAGAACTTTCCGGGATTCTCGCGATTAGCACCAATACCGCCGACTTTAGCAGCAAGGTGGATAACGATATCCGGCTTGGCATCAGCATACAGTTGCTTAATCACATCCATGTTGACTAAATCATAATCCTCGATACACGTAATAAAAATATTCTGACAGCCCCGTTCTTTTAATTTAGAAACGAGATGTTTTCCTAAAAAACCTGCTCCCCCGGTGACTGTTATTCTTTTATTTTTTAAGTTAATCATAATCTAAGTAATGGATACAGTCCCTATTCTTGTTCCCAATAGTCACAGATATCAGCAATGCTCTTCTTTAAAGGTATCTCCGGATGCCAACCTAATTCATCTCTGATTTTTTTATTATTTCCGATAATTACCGGGTTATCATTCGGCCTGACTAATGATCGGCCTATCTTCAATTCAACTTTTATTTTTAGATAATC
>JAPLLP010000015.1 GCA_026387515.1 Candidatus Omnitrophota bacterium
ATCCGTGGGAAAAAGATGATAAGCAAAAGAAAATCCATCGAGAAGAGTTTCTTAATTGGCTTGATGATATTCTACGAGAAGAACAGTATCCTTTATCTGCAGGCGCAGGCAAGAAATTAAGAGAAAAAATGGAAAAGGCGAGAATTACCGATGACTACATATTAACAGCTCAGGAAGAAAGACGTCAATTCAGACAAGAAAAGCTCAACCCAAAATACTTAGACTTAGCAGACGTAGACTTAATTGAAGGCGAAATACTTTCCGAACTAACTGGATTGAGATTGAGATTAGATGACGGTGAATTTACTGAGGGAACTCCATTTCTAAAGGTTTGTCAGGATAAGATGCGAGAATTAAGAAGCTCGCTCCAAGTATCATCCCAACCGCCGTTATTCTACCTAGATGGATGTATGCATGACATTGCTGATAGATGCGCACACAGATATCACAGAGAGGCCTAGATGAAATCAATAAATAATCTCGGCGCATACCCAACAAGTCTATCGATAGTTGCCGATGATATCCTTGAATTTCACGCTGCCAGATTGCTTTTACTTCTGAAAATATGTGGGGATAAAGGCAATTTGATTTGAGAGGCCTTACCAAATTGGCCAAACTTGATTTCTTCGTACGCTACCCACAATTTTTTAAGACCGCTGCAATGTTTCTTAGAGTTAATATAGAGGCAATAAATTTAGATATCGAGTCCAAAATGGTCAGGTATCATTATGGGCCGTGGGATCAAAGATACTATCATGTATTAGCCTATCTTGAGGCAAAGGGACTTATTAAAGTATTTAAAGAAGGATCGGCCATAATTTTTAGTCTTACAGAATTAGGTAACGAGTCGACCGCCAAGTTTGAAGGAAATATCTCATTTGCCCCTATAGTTAATCAAATGCGGCAAGTAAAAATTGTTCTAGGTAATAAAAAAGGTACCGAATTGAAAAACCTTGTTTATGAGATATTCGATGAGGAAGTAGTAAAACTATCAATGGGTGAGGTAATAACGCCATGACAGCCAAGAAAATTATTATCAAACAACTGATACGCTCCCCTCAATATGATAGCGACGATAGTCTAGAATTACTGCCTGGCGTCAACGTTATCGTAGGGAAGCCAAACTCTGGGAAATCAAAATGGTTATCAATGCTGGATTATCTTATGGGAGATGATAGCAAGCCAGAAAATGCTTTTAATCTCACCTTGAAAGAGAAATTTGATTCAGTCAAGGCCCTTGTTAAAATCGGCGATGAAGAAATTTGGATTGAGAGGCGATGGAAGCAACAAGGTGTACAAGGAAAAGTTTTTATCGATGAAAAACCGATATTGCAGAGTGAATTTTCTGGTTATCTCCTTGAAAAATTAGGAATACCCATCCTGCATTTTTCGAAAGGTAACCCATATGAGGAGCGCGCATGGCCGGAATTAAGTTGGAGAATACTGTTTAGACATATATACAGACAACAGCGATTTTGGGGGGACTTGGCAGATAAACAACCTGACAGCGAACGTCAAGCAGTAATTCTTCAATTCGTAGGGATTGCAGAGCATGTATACTCAGACGCTTCTGGCGCACTTGTCGATGTTAGAAAAGAGATTTGGAAACTTCA
>JAPLLP010000309.1 GCA_026387515.1 Candidatus Omnitrophota bacterium
CTCTTGGCGTCGATTACCGGAATGATGGTTTTGTCTCCCTTGATTGATGCGCAATTGAGCGCCATTATATCTAAACTGGGGATGGCTATGACGGGTTTCTTAAGCCCGAAGGCGAACCCCTTGATCGCGGCCAGGCCGATGCGCACGCCGGTAAAAGAACCCGGGCCGATGCCACAGGCAAAATAATCGACCTCTGCGATATCCCAACCCAAAGAATCAAGCGTGCGTTTGATAATAGGCACAAGTAAAGTAGAGTGCCTCCTGCCTAATTCCAGATCGCAGGTATAGTATTTGCCGTTATCATATAACCCCAGGCACAAAAATTTAGTCGTAGTATCAATACCCAATATCTTCATAGGGGACGTTTCCCATTATCCGCAGTCATTGGCGCACAATAAGTTACAACTACACGTTTTCCAAATTTAATATGATTACTAAGAAACAAAATGGAAAATGAAACATTACAACCCATTGAAATACAAGTATTTAGAGACAAGGGAAACGTCCCCTTATATAATTAATTAATTCCTGATAGCGCTGGCCGACAGCGACTAGCTCGATCTTACGCTTATTTTCCCCCTGGACTTCTAGGTTTATCTTCAGATGCTCCTTAGGAATAAGACGGCGTAGCCTGTCTGCCCATTCTATCACCGAAACACCATCGCCATAAATATATTCTTCATAGCCCAGCTGGAGTATATCCTGTTCGCGCTCCAGGCGGTATAGATCAAAATGATAAAGCGGTAACCGGCCTTTTAGATATTCATGGATCAAGATAAATGTAGGACTAGTGATCTCTTCTTTAGTAATCCCCAGGCCCAAAGCCACACCTTTAGCCAAAACGGTTTTACCTGAACCAAGCTGCCCAAAAAGACAGACTACATCTTTCTGGCGTAGATTTCTGGCCAGGGCCTTACCTAAATACAGGGTCTCTTTTTCGGAACAAGATTCAATGCGCATCTAAAAATGGCGATAGCCCTTTTGTATAAGCGTAACTTCACGATTATCTTTGTTGATGATCTTTAAACCGCATTCTTTAGGCACGATCTTCCCGATTGTTTTATAGACAGCCGGCTTCTTCTTCAAGAGCCTCTTACCTTCTTCGGAAGACAAGGTAAAAAGAAGCTCAAAATCCTCCCCGCTATACAACGCGTCGGAAACCCCCCGGGCATTTTTACTTATAGGGATCAGGCGTTCGTAGAGAAGCGCCCCTACCCCGCTTTCTTTTGCGATATGGCCAAGGTCTTGGGATAGCCCGTCAGAAATATCAATCATGGCGTGCGGTTTGAAATTATTTACCAAATATCCTGCCTCTTTCAGCCGAGGGGTGAAGGTTAAATGTTTGCCGGTAATCGAACCACCGAGAGATCCGGTTACGAAAATCATATCGCCTATTCTGAACCCNNNCATCCCTACCGCGCTTACATCCAGAGTAATCTTGTCTGCGCGGCTTAAATCCCCCCCCACGATATTAACGCCGTATTTTTTAGCTAATTCTATAATACCCCGACAGATCCCGTCAGCCAGGGTAAGCGGAGAATTTTTAGGCAGCCCTAACGATACCAGCGCATAACGCGGAATTCCTCCGCAGGCAGCAATATCGCTTAAAGAAACCGCCAAGGCCTTCCTGCCGATAAGATAAGGTTTTGCCTTACGGGTAAAATCCACCCCCTCAACCAACATATCGCAGGTCAAAAGTAGGTAATTGAACTTATCAAATTTGACTACCGCACAGTCATCTCCCGGGCCTTTAATTACAGATGAATCGGTCCTGATCATTTTCCTGATCCTGGAGATCAAACCTAATTCGCCTATTGCGCTTATCTTCATATCAACCTTTTAACACCTTACGGATATTCCTTTTATAAGGCGACCGGATAATCCCTTTCTCCGAAATGATCGCGGTAATAAGCTTTCCGGGAGTCACGTCAAATGCGGGATTAAATACCCCTACCCCTTTAGGCGCTACGGGTATTTTGTAGAACAAATTAGTTACTTCTTTGGGATCGCGCTGCTCGATGGGGATGCCTTGGCCGCTTTTTATGCTCAGGTCAAAGGTTGAGCTGGGAGCGGCTATATAAAAAGGTATCTTATGGTAATGGCTTAAGACTGCTAATCCCACGGTACCGATCTTATTGGCAGCGTCAACGTTTGCGGCAATCCGGTC
>JAPLLP010000179.1:0-1591 GCA_026387515.1 Candidatus Omnitrophota bacterium
CACTTATCACGCTTTATTTAGCATTTCCTTTATTATATTCCTCACGCGGAAAATACCTTCCTGCAAATAAACATCGTCAATGATATCCTCGAATTCCTTTAACAGGAATACGGGCTTGGCGATCTTAAGCTTTATCTGCACGTGTTTCGGTATGCGCTTGCCAAAAGGAAGCGCCTCAAAAGTCCCCAGGATAGCGCAAGGCACTATCGGCCTGCCGGTCTTTAAAGCCAGAAGCGCAGCACCTCTCCTGAAATCCTTAAGCTGGCCGTCACGGCTGACTCCCCCTTCGGGAAATAATCCTACATTTTTGTTCTTCATCAACAAATTAACAGCCCTTTCAGAAACGCTGCCGCTGGGCAAAGCCTCGCTTAAGGCCAGGATCCACTTTATCCAGAACATCTGGTAAAGGTCGCGCAAGGCGATACAATAGATCTTCCGGGGGACCGCGGCCATAATCAAAGGCGGATCGAGAAAACTATTGTGGTTAGCCACAATAATAAAATTGGTCTTCTTGGGAATATTTTCCAGACCCTCGACCTTTAGCCTGAAGAACACCTTACCACCAAACAGGAAAAACGCCCGGAGCATCCAATAACCCATATTTTAAAGATCAAGCGGAGCCTCGGGCACCCATACCTCAAACCCGTGGCGCGCGGCAATATCCGCTATCTCCTCCATTTTTTCTATATTAGTATCTTCGTTACCGGAATAATCTGCGAATTTTTGCTCTAATGTCAAAAGCATGGTCTCAGCCATTGAGGCAAAAAGGATGTTCGGCGCCAGGCCGGGGATCAAACGGAAATTGTTTACCCGGGGAAGCTTAATCAGCCCGGCATTGATCACGCTTGAACCACGGAAAGAATTCTTTTTCCCTATAGACATCCCGGGGGCCAGAATATTGCAAATAATACCTCCGGGATTAATGGCTTCCGGGTACAAATTCTCATCCTGCAAATTGCCTCCTGAAAGCACAATATCGCAACCCTTGACCGCCTCGCTCACTGAGGAAGCCATGACCGGGGCGTTGCGCGGTGCTGATTTAAGTATCTTATCGTATAGACGTTTTAGTTTATCTCTGTCATAATCGAAAATCACCAAACTCCTAACCAGGCCGGAAAATTTTTTACTACACAAGGCGGCGGCAGGATGGCTTATGCCGATCACCGCCAGAGAAGCACATTTTAGTTCAATATGCTTCAGGCGCGCCATGCGATAAATAGCCTCATGCGCGGACCAGGCAACAAGGGCATTTCCGGTGGTCACGGGAATCTTCATTTTAGCGCACACCGCGTCCCATTTATGCGCGAGAAAATCCGCCGCAAGATCAACTCCTAAAATACCGGCTCCGTTTTTTAAAGAAAAGGCCTCGATTTGAGACAGCCTGTCCAGGAGCGATGATTTATTTAAGCAGTTAAAAAAATACCCTTTAACCTCGACACCCGTTATCGAACTTATTCTTTCTTGAGAGAAACACCTGCCATGCGATAAGAACGAAAACAATGAATGTAACCAGGGGCCCTTAATTTTCAAAGCCACATTTTTCCTGCCCGTCCCTTGAGCCAATAAAGGACAACTTAAAAAAGCAAAAATC
>JAPLLP010000179.1:1730-3354 GCA_026387515.1 Candidatus Omnitrophota bacterium
TCAATGTATCTCTTATGGAATCGCCAATCCGTGCCGATCTTAAAGGCAGGGATCTTGCCCTGCCTGGCATATTTATGCACCGTCAAAGGATGTATGCCTAAATATTCGGCAACTTCTTTGGTTGTCATAATCTCTTTATTTTTATTCATATTCCTCCGCCTTCACAGTAGTGAACACCGGCCCAACTCCGATCTGGGCCGGGAGTAACAAATCTAGACATATCTACGATAGTCTTATGTATACACATAAAGCTAAGGTTTGTCAAGGAGTATTATCGAGTAATCGCTCGCTTCATCTGACACCACAGGATACAGCGAATTTTCCGCACCCGCGGGGTGAGAGACTAAAAAATTTAACAAAGGAAGTACTGAGGAAGTTAAATGCCAATTAAAATTAGGAGGGATAATCAAACATTGCTATTGGGAATAAAAACGGTCATAAAACGATACGATAAGAAATTTGCGGGGAAGGATTATGTCTTTACTGCTTAGAAAGTTAGACTTAGTGATCGGTTCAAAATTACTAGGCAGCTTTTCGCGGGCAAAAAACGCAGAAGACGGATTATTACTTATTTTTCCTTTGCCTGCTGCGCAAGCTCCTCATCGATGATCCTCTTAAACACGTCAAAGGGAACTGCGCCGTTGACAAAGCGCCCATTAATGAAGAAGGTAGGCGTACCTTGCGCGCCGAACTCTCGGGCTTCCTTAAGATCAGTCTCGACTGCCTGCTGGATTGTCAGGTTTTTCATGCCCTTCTCGAACGCCTTCATATCCAAACCTAACTCCTGGGCATAACGCTTCACCGCCCCCTGATCAAACGAATCACCCTTAAGCAGTTTGTCAAACATCTTCCAGTATTTCCCCTGCTGTCCTGCGCACCGGGCCGCAATAGCTGCCAGCTTTGCATCCTGATGCATCTCGAGGGGCAGGTCGCGGAAGAAAAACTTAACCTTGCCCGTAGCGATGTATTCTTTCTCGATCTGCGGGAACGTCTGTTGATAGAATTTCTTGCTAAAAGGGCACTGAAAATCGCTGAACTCAACCATGACTACCGGAGCGCCGCTAGCGCCTTTCAGGGGATTCGTACCGACGGAAACCCCCTTGACTCTCTTGCTCCCGATTGAATCAAGTATCTTACGGTACTCTGCTGCTTCCCGAGACCCGCTCGGTTCTTTATCTCTCAGTATCCGCGCAAGCTCGGAAACGATCCGCGCAGAAGAATCCGCTTCTTTTACCTTCAGACTATCAGCGATAATTTGTGCCGCACGGATCATGCTCGTCCCTATAACAACAGAAGCAATTAGAATAGCAAGCGAAACAATAAAACTACGCACCATATCTTTCATGCCTTCTCCTTATCCACGCTTCAAGAATTGGTTGCGACGCTATATAATACCTTTTCTGCAGGGGTAGTTGCCGATACTGCAGGCGTCACCTGCGACCGATTACCCATTGTATCAAATCCCTGAACCATATAAAAGTATTTTGTTTTCGGACGCACTGACCGGTCGAAGAAATACCGATCGCTCGTAACCCGGAGCATCTTATAATTCTTACCGTACGTGCTCCGGTAAACAAAATAACTAATACGTAGATTGTATATCCCTTTTGAAGAAAGCAAGGTT
>JAPLLP010000179.1:3407-5728 GCA_026387515.1 Candidatus Omnitrophota bacterium
AGGTACGCATAAAACATTTCTCCCATGCCCTGCATTGCGCAATGCCGCACGCGCCGGCTGCAGGCCGGATTTTCCAATCAGAACAGCAGGCGCTCGTATCAAACTGGCAACCATTCGAACACGAAAGAGTACCCCTTGGTTCCTGCGGGTCAACCGCAGCGCACGTCTTCCCTGTGAGGCTGCTCCCGTCACACTGTTCGGTTCCTTCGATGGCATTGTTACCGCAGATTTGCATCAAACACCGGCTCTGGTCATACCGACACAGAGAAGTACACCCCAATTCTCCTCCCACATATCCCCCAAAAGACAGACAACTATACCCTCCGAGATCTTGGCCGTCGCATTCTTCAACGCCGTTCTTTGCCCCGTCACCACAAAAAGCAATTCGCGAGAATGCCGCCCCGACTTGTTGCGCCGCATCAGAAGTCACCGTACATGCGCCCGTTCCGGAACAAACGCCACTCCAGCCGTCAAACTTGAAACCAGAAGACGCCAGCGCCGTCAACGCCTCGCTTGTCCCTTGCGCAGACTCAGCGAAACACGCCTCTCCGCAGTTAATCTGTCCGGAAGCAGACGTCACCAATCCCTGCCCGGTCTTAGTCACGGTTAAACGATAATACACTCGTGTCGGATTCGGGTTAGTCATTAACCCGACCTTCATAGCCGGAGTACTGGTCTTTGCCACGTCAAGCTTGAAAAGGCGCATCGCAACGCTATCCTTCGAAACCTTATCCCGGTAAAATACCCATTCGCTATTACCGTCTATATTTTGGACGTACGTATCCCCATAAAAAGCATAATCCCACGGCCCCATAATACTGTTTTCAGCCGCAGGTTTATAAACCGCGTCAGTTGCGTTCTTGTTTCTCTTCACCTTGAGGGTAAAATAATCTTTATTATCAGTCGTGTTTCGGTAAAAATAATACTGCAGAATATCTCCCAAGTTCGTTGGAACCAGCGGATCCGAATTTGACAGGTACTCGAGGATATTCACTACCCGATCATTGTCCGGATCTGCGGACGGCCCGCTGACAGCCGGATCGGCCTGCTGAGCAGGAGAAAATTTTGCCGCTTTCCATATCTCATAGGTCGACGCCCGAAGGCAGTTGCTCGTATCAAACGAGCAATTCGAAGTGCACCCCAGTTGCCCGGCTATAAATCCTTTACTCTGGCACGTTTGGCCGGCTAAGTTCTCGCTGTCACACTCTTCCCCGGCTGCGGCATCGATCTGGCCGTTACCGCATGAGGCAACACATTGCCCTCCATTATCGAAAGGAACCGGGCCAGAATCCTTGATCGAAGAACTATCAGCAGTAAGCGATACCGCATTTCCGCACGAAGAACACGCTGCGGCAGCAGACGAATCTATAGGAGTAAAATTACTGGCTGCGCTCGTAGGCCAACTCGAATAGGAACGGTTGATGCAGGCGAACCACCAATCATCAGGCTGGGTCTGTCCCGGAATACCTGCCTTATGAAATAGGCAGTTGCTTGGATAAATACTATTATCACAGCCGTATGTCATGGTCGGCACGTCTTGGGGCTTAGTGTCGTAGCAACACCATGAAAGAAAAAATACCCAACTAAAACAGGTTTGCGGCTCGTTTGTCCAGCGGAACGCCTTATCTGCAAAATGCTCTCTGAACCAACGCCCAATCTCCGGAGTGACAAACGGAGGAAGCAGATGCCCCACAATTTTACTCCATCCCGGAGTGACTTGTGACAGGCAACTTCTCAAATCTGCATCGCATTGGTTTTTGTAAGCCCGATCTCCTCCGATCGTGTAGCAGAGATCATGTATATCGCAACAATAGTTCATGGCCCCGGTGTTCGGGAACGGCAGGTTTACCGGCCCTGAGCAGCCATTCGGGCACCGGGGAAAAGTTTGATTACCTCCTCCTGGCTGACCTGCGCGAGGCTTTTTCGTGCCGCCGCCTAAAGTATGATATCCTTTTTGTTTTTTTGTTTTATACGACACAATACCGAAGCCTTCCGAAGTATCGATAGGGCCTGCGTCAGTAAGCAATAAATCCGCCAATATGGTAATTGCCGTGTTCACGTCAATCTCTTCCCGGAACGCATTGCCGGCATCATCATAACGGTACGGTGTCTGCTCGGTAAAGGTATCTTCGGTTTGAGGAATGGCAGTCCGGTCTCTCGTTACGTCAACATTCCGGAAATAGGATATAGTAAAACTGCTTTCTGTCTCCCCGTATTCTGCCGATAGCGCATAGCGGCCCAAGAGGGCATTGGTTGCGGCGTCATACGCTTGCGCAGACCATAGGGCGCAGTCTGATCCGGGAGCGGCAAGATTGCTCACG
>JAPLLP010000177.1:0-507 GCA_026387515.1 Candidatus Omnitrophota bacterium
CGTCAAAACTCCTTAAACCCGCTTCAATGTGGGCCACGGGAATGTCTTTTTTAACAGAGATGATGGCGCAGGCCAATGTGGAATTTACATCTCCTACCACCACTACTATATCCTGCTCACCCTTGGCCATGACTTTTTCGAAACCCGACATAATCTCGGCGAACTGGGCTGCCTGAGAATCACTTTTTGCGCCTAAAAAATAATCCGGCCTGGGCAGGCCCAGGTCCCTGAAGAATATCTTTGACATAGCGTAATCATAGTGCTGACCCGTATGCACTAACTTGTAAGAAAAATAATTTTTGTTGCGTTCCAGTGATCGTATAAGAGGGGCCAATTTCATGAAATTCGGGCGGGCTCCCCCAACTAAAATAAGGCGTAATTTTCTCATTAGGACAGAGAACCTTTTAGCAACGCGTCAAACTTCTGAATTTGTACCTGCCTGGAAAGAGTCTCGATGAATTCTTTTCGAGGACTTACCCTGAGCGTACCTTCTACTAAAGACACCAG
>JAPLLP010000177.1:532-3223 GCA_026387515.1 Candidatus Omnitrophota bacterium
ACTTGAGCTATCTTGTTAACATCATTGCCGCAAAAAACACATAGCCCGGATCTATCCAAAAAATTGCCCACATAAGACGAAGACCCTATACCTACGCATATAATCGGTTTCAGGAATGCGATATACTCAAATATCTTGGCGGGCAACGTTCCATCATCTTCGGAATCCCTCTCAATAAAGATCAGCACATCGGATTTAAGTTGTTCTTGCATTATAAACTCAGAAGATATGAACCCGCCATAACGTATAATCTGCCTGGTTGCGGGATATTTCCTGAGGCACTCTTCAATGATCATCCCTGTTTCTAACCCACCATAGAAACAAACCTCCAAACGCCCGCGAAAATATTCCATTTGCCGGGCAATAGCCTTAAAAATCGGCTCGGGATCGCGCCTCTCTTTATAAAGTGTCCCTGCATAAATTACACGCTTACAAACCCCGGAAGCGGAGCTCTCCTGGAGGCCGCCTGTATTGAATCCGGGTTCTATATCATAACCATTAGGCATGAAAATAACCTGGTTGTCCCCAAGCCCAAACTTATGCTTAAGCCATTTTCTCCAAACTTCAGAGGTCACGGTAATTGTGCGCGATTGACTAAAAAGTTGCCTCTCCCAATAAGCCTCTAATAAAGTGAAGGGGAAAAGCCCCTTCTGGGTCGGATTCTGGGTCCAGAGGTCCCTGAAATCCGCGAATAAAACAATTTGCTTAAATTTACGCTTCAAGGATAAACCTATCAGGTTAACTATCGGCGGCGGCGAGCTAGTGACTACCACTTCTATATTCTTTGACCTGATTATATCTTTGGCAACCCTGTAGGCAGGCCAGAACCACAGATCGGAAAAATTGGGCATCCTGCTTGAACCATATAAAATACCCCTGCCTAAAAAAAGACTGTAACCCAAGCGCACTACTCTTTCCCATAATGCGGCTCTGGGATTCTCCAAACGGCCGCCGTGGGCATTAAAAAACTTATTGATCAAAATCCTCGGGTCAAAATATTTCACCCTATGGACCTCAAGGGAAGAAATATCGGCGTTAAATGTCCGCATAATTTTATTAGAAGGAATATCCGCGGTAAGGATAAATATCCTATGTCCTTTATCCTGAAGCTGCCTTGCCAGGGCATAAACCCTTCTGCAGGCTACTGTATTTAAAGGAGGAAAATAATAACTGATTAAAAGTATATTTGCCATATCTAAATTTTTAAATAAATCCCTTGCAGATCATTATTTATCTTTGCCCAGGAAAATTTATTTTTAGCCAGGTCGTAACCGTTTTTTGCCAGGTCCTGGCGCATACCCTTATTCTCCATAAGAGTAAGCATCGCTAAAGATAAGGCCGAAACGTTTCCTGGCGGCACCAGATAAGCATCTTTCAGGTGGGTGCATACATCCGGGATACTACCGACCATAGGGGCGATAAGCGCCGACCTTGCCGCCCATGCTTCAAGGATCACCAAAGGAAAACGCTCCCGCAAGGACGGGAGAACAAAAATATCGGAACTCTTGTATATATCCGCGAGGGCCTTTCTGTCATTTATCACGCCTCGAAATTTAACCCACGGACCCAGACCCAGCTCAACTGCCTGAGCCTGAAGCATTTTTTCAAGAAGCCCATCTCCGACGATGTTTATTTCAAAATTATTATTTTTTTCTAATAATGCCCGCGCTGAACGCAGCAATAGACCTACCCCTTTTATCCGCTCCAGCCTGCCTACATATAAAAACCTGACAATCCCATTCCCTGGATTCCTTAAACTATCAATTTCCTGAAATACCTCCTGGTCCACACCCACGGGTAGATATACGCAATTTTTAAATCCGCGCTTAAGGAAATGCTTTAAGGCCTGGCTATCTACGGTTATGATACCGCTAAATGCCCCGGATTTTAAAAACAGGTAATCCATACATCTCCTGAACAAATCTTCATCCTTATAAGGGAACATCACCGAATGGCAGGTCAGAACAACAGGAATGCCAAAAAACTTAGCCCATCGGGAGGCTATCCAACCCAGCTCTTGCGAGTGGGCATGGATAATATCCGGCCTACACTTAAAGATAAATTTCGGAAAAACTATAACTAGCCAAAGACACGATAGTATTCTTTTTAAACCCAATCTATCCCAATTCCTTGCTTTATCTCTTAAACCAAACCTGAAGACATTTTCTTTAGACACTACCTCCGGGCAATTGGCAGTCAGGATAAATACCTGGTGCCCCTGGCAGGACTGTTCTTTCTCTAGGGCGGCTACGTATCCGGCATCTCCGCCTATGGCGTTGGGATATTTTTTAGTTACATGCAATATGCGCATTATGGCTTCTCTCCGCTCAGGATGCCTTTAATAAAACCCAGGTGCCACAGCAATATTCCCCGCATTGACAAGAATAAAACCGCTGGATTAAAAGAAAAATATGAAACCGAAAGCAATGAGAATAATAAGACAGCCGCCAAACCTAACTTTATATTCATAAACAAAATGATGAAAAAAAATAATACCAGTAACATACTGGCAAAAGGTATATACTGAATCGCCTTAAAAAAGCTATATTTTTTTACCAATAATCCCTGCCCGAACCCATACCTGAACATCAAGCTTAAGAAACCGGCGCAAGTATCCGGCCGGTAATGGTACACAACTGCCTTTGGATTAAAACTTAAAATGTAATGTTTACGCAAAAGCCGGTAATCCAG
>JAPLLP010000334.1 GCA_026387515.1 Candidatus Omnitrophota bacterium
AAATTGATCGTCCCGTTACTGGAAGAGTTTGCCAAGGCCTATGAAGGCCGCATTAAGATCGGCAAGCTCAACGTCGATGATAACCCGGATTCCCCCGGACGCTACAGTATAATGTCCATACCTACCCTGATTTTCTTTAATAAGGGGAAGGTCATGGAACAACTGGTAGGCGCGCTGGGTAAAGCAGAATTAAAACGTAAGATCGAAGAATATTTATGAGAAAGATCTTCATTGCCGCCACCAAACAGAATGACGGCAAGACCACTGTTTCTCTGGGGCTGATCTATAATTTTCAGCAGCGTTTCAAAAAAGTAGGGTTTATAAAGCCCATTGGCCAGCGTTATCTCCAGGAAGAAGGGGCCAAGATAGATGAAGATTCCTATTTAATAGAAGAGGTCTGCGGGATAAAGTGCGGGCTCAAAGACATGAGCCCCATTGCCGTGGAAAAGGGTTTTACCGAAAAATATATCGCCCGGCCTGATAAAGCTTCCATAACTTCGCAAATTATGGCGGCGTTTAGAAAGGTAGCGCACAGGCAAGACCTGGTTATCATAGAGGGTACCGGCCACGCCGGAGTCGGTTCGGTCTTTGACCACTCTAACGCGATGGTGGCTAAGCTTCTAGGGTCCAGGGTAATTATTATTTCTTCCGGAGGCGTCGGCAGGCCAATAGACGAGATCGTCTTGAATAAGGCCCTTTTTGACCGGGAAGGGGTTAAGGTACTGGGGGTAATCGTAAATAAGGTCCTACCGCAGAAATTTGATAAAATTAATCAGTTGGTGCGCGCGGGGCTAAAACGAAAAGGCATAAACGTACTGGGCGTTATTCCCTATGAGCCTTCGCTCTGTTACTTTACTATTGAACAGATACTCGAAGAAACGGATTTTGAGCTATTATCGGGTAAGGATTTTGTGGGGAATTTTATCTCCCACGTGGTGGTGGGGGCTATGCAACCCGATGACGCCGTGAAATATATTTCTGACGATAGCCTGCTGATTACGCCCGGAGACCGGGAGGATATGATAGTTAAGGTCTTAGGATGTGTCAGGAATAACGATAAAGAGAGTTGCATGATCTCGGGAATTATTCTGACGGGAGGTTTTTTGCCGTCTCAATCCTTGCGCGATACCTTGAATAAATCCCGGATACCGGTGTTGTTGGCTAAGCATGATACCTATACCGCCGCTTCTTCTATACACGATATGACCGTGAAAATCAGGCCTGGGGGCCATAAATAATATCCGTCAAAAGGCAAAGGTGGATTTAAAGACCATTGTTTTGCCTGAGTATAATGACCCGCGTGTTCAAGAAGCGCGGGACATTATCGAAAGAGAGGGTATTGCTAAGGTTTTGTTTTTAACTCCGGACAAAATGGTCCAGGAAGAGAAAGAGCGGTTTTCCCGGATCTTTTTTGAGATGCGTAAGTCAAAAGGGGTGGATATCGACGCGGCCAGGAAGCTTTTTGAAGACCCGCTTTATTATGCTGCGATGCTTGCCCGAGAAGGCAAGGTAGATGGTCTGGTCGCCGGTGCCAGCCATACCACTACGGATGTGGCCAGGGCCGCTATCCATTGCCTGGGCGTGGATGAACGATTAGGGCTTGCCTGCAGCTGTTTCATAATGACTGTACCCGATTTTAGCAACGGTGAAGAGGGGGTTTTTATTTTTGCCGATTGCGGGATCATCCCGGATCCTAATGCCCGCCAACTTGCCTGTATCGCGGTGCTTGCCGCTAAGTTAGGCAGCAAGGTCTTGGGTTTTGAGTCCCGGGTGGCTTTTTTGAGTTATTCCAGCAAGGGTTCGGCAAAAGGTAGGTCTATCGATAAGATAACCGAGGCCTTAGGATTGCTTAAACGTATGTCCGTTGATTTTCTTTTTGACGGCGAACTTCAGGTGGACGCGGCAATAACCCCGGAAGTAGCAAAAATAAAAAAGGCCAACGCTGTTTTGGGAGGCAGGGCGAATATCCTGGTTTTTCCTAATCTTGAGGCCGGTAATATCGGATATAAATTAGTTGAACGCCTGGCTAAGGGCCGGGCCATTGGTCCTTTGATTTTAGGATTGAATAAACCTTGCAGCGATCTGTCGCGCGGCTGTTCAGCCGAAGACGTGGTGGATTGCGTGGCGGTTACTGCTATCAGGGCTCAATAAACTATGACACCCCGCGCTAAGCGGATTTGCGCGGGTGTTCATAAACTATGAAACTATGAATATACTGATAATAAACAGCGGAAGTTCTTCCATCAAATATAAGCTTTTCCATCTCCCTAAAAGAAAGTTTGTTTTAAGGGGGGTCATTGAGCATATCGGAGAAAAGGGTTCTTCCATTCAGGATCATTTTAGCGGATTAAGCCTGGTGCTTAAAAAGATCCGTGATGTAGATATGGTGGGCCATCGGGTAGTGCATGGCGCGGAGGAATTTAAAGAACCGGTGGTCATTGATGAAACGGTTATTCGTAAGATAAGGCAATGTTCTGGTATCGCGCCCTTACATAATCCGGCTAATCTGGCTGGCATACTGGCCTGTAAAAAATTGTTACCCGGAGTGACCCAGGTGGCAATATTTGATACGGCCTTTCATCAAACTATCCCCGATTACGCCTATATCTACGGGCTTCCTTACGCGTATTATAAAACCTTGGGGATCAGGAAATACGGTTTTCATGGCACTAGCCACCAGTACGTAGCCCATGAGGCAGCCAGGATTTTAAATAAGCCGCTTTCCCGTCTTAAGATAATTACCTGTCACCTGGGAAATGGCTGCAGTATTACGGCGGTAAATAAGGGAAAATCCGTGGATACGAGCATGGGGTTTACCCCCCTTGAAGGGCTGGTCATGGGCACGCGTTGCGGAGATATTGATCCGGCGCTGGTTACTTATATAATGCGCCGCAGGGGATTGGATATCGCCAAGACCGAAGAGTTGCTGAATAAAAAAAGCGGACTGATCGGGATTTCTGGGTTAAGTAACGATATGCGTACTTTAGATACGCAGTCTTCTTCGAATGGACGGGCGAAATTAGCCATTGAAGTCTTTGTCTACCGGATCAAAAAATATATCGGGGCCTATACGGCGATATTGGGGGGTTGCGATGCCGTTATTTTTACTGCCGGGATAGGGGAGAATCAAGATAATATTAGAAAGAAGATTTGCCTTGGTTTATTTGACCATTTAAAGAAGAGGCCGAGGGTTCTGGTCATACCCACAGACGAAGAGCTTATGATCGCGCTTCTGGCGTATAGATTAATAGAGAGCAATAAGTTACATGTTCATCGGAGGTAGAAATATGTTACGTATCATGTTGAAATCCAAGATCCACAGGGCCCGCGTAACCGAGGCAAACCTTTATTATAAAGGAAGCGTTACCATAGACGCCGTGCTCATGCGCAAGGCCGATTTATACGAAGGCGAGAAGGTGGAGATATTTAACCTCAATAATGGCCTGCGTATTGAGACCTATTGTATTTCCGGGGAGCCTGATAGCGGAATAATCTGCCTGAATGGCCCGGCCTCCCGGGGCGCCTGTGTGGGGGATGAGATAATCATTGTTTCTTACGTATTAATAGAAGATAAAGAGGCAAAAAAGTTAAAACCAAAAGTGGTAAACGTAGATGCGCGCAACCGAATTAAAAATTAGGATTTTCGGGGATCCGGTATTAAGGAAAAATGTCAAGGTTATATCCAGGGTGCATCCGTATCATGCCCGGATTTTAAGCGCCATGGCCGGGCTAATGTATGACGGAGGCGGTAT
>JAPLLP010000228.1:0-3157 GCA_026387515.1 Candidatus Omnitrophota bacterium
GTTCAATATTATAATAATCGGAGCCAAGTAAAAACTTTTTGGCAAAATCATGCTTAATGGGTAAGACGCCCTGGTAAGAGACTCCAAAATACAATGAGATTATAAATACCGACAAAATTATAAACAGTGGCTTTCTTATTTTTATAAATGACCAGAGAAACCCGGTTGTTGAGATTATAATAAACGGGATCACCGGCAATACAAACCTTTCCAATTTATTATTCAAAATTGAGCATAATAAAAGTGGGAAAAAAATGAGGACCACTAATCCGTATTTTTTTTCCTTGACTAAATAAATTAACGATAACAAAAACGGGAGAGAAAAGACTAGAAATAATTTGTTTTTCAACGGAACATTTAAATAATAAAAAGGGCTCCTTGAGTACGCCAATTTAACCATATTAAAAGATAAATATTTGATACTTTCGGAAAAATTCAAAATATAGAAATTAGCGGCTACTATAAAAGCTAAGGTTAAAGAAATGAATAAATTTCTTATATTTTTTGAATTCTGCCAATTCTCTTTCTTCAGGAAAAAAATAATTAAAATACCCGGGAAAAAAATAAGGTAAGTCTGTTTAGAAAGAAAGGATAAGCCGATGATGAAACCTGCCAATACCGAAAATATTAAATTATCAAATTTATGCAATAAGAATAAATAGGCGCTTAACGTAACCATGCTTACTAAAGCGAAATCAACCATCAATACCCTCGAGAAAGGGAATATCGCAGGAAAGCAAGAAATGAAAAAAGCTGAAAACAACCCAACTGATCTGGAATTAAAAACCATTTTACCTATGCCGTAACTGGCAAAAAGCAAAACGCCAAGATAAATAAGGTTTGACATAGCGACAATATCCTTATTAATGCCGAATAGAACAAAAGGGGCTGCGGTTATGAAAAAAAGAGGCGGTTTAAATGCATCGTGAAATATCATAAGATAGGCTCCGCGAAAATAATTTATATTAAGCCTGAATTCTTTTAGGGTATAAAAAATATTCATTGTTTTTTCTAGGTAAGCGAAGTTGTCGGGCCTCAGACAATATGTGCTCTTAGTTAGAACAAAATAATTATTTAAGCCATGGAACGCCAGGAGAATGAAAAGTAAAACAATAACAATTATATTCATTCTAGCCATATCTATTCTGCCCTCTTGTTAATAAATTGCTTAGTATAGATGGATACGCCTCGCACGGAGTCCAACACCCAGGGCACATCTTTTTATCTATAGATTCTCTAATTGCTTCCTTTTTATTTAAATCACGCTTCCAAAAATTCACAAAATGGTATCCGGTTAATTCTAAATTACCTATTTTATTCTCGTAGTTTATGCAAGGATAGACATCTCCGTACGGATCAATAAAACACGAGCCGTGAAGAGCGCTGCATTTAATCGGCGCTTTTCTCGTTTTCAAATAAAATTCTAACAATTTGAAATACCTATCTTCTAAGAAACACTTTATTCTTTTCCCGCTTTTTTCCTTGTAACACTTATTCAATAAAATATAGCTGTCATAATCAAGTGGCTCTCTAGCAGAATCTAGGGGGGCGATATTAGCGTTGTTATAAAAGAATGAGTAATTAACGATGTTAAAATGTAACTCACTAAAACTTAAATCTGATATTTTCTCATGTAGGGAAGAAAATAAAGAAGATATATTTAGACAATTATCCCTTGAAACAGTCACGCCCAAATATACCTTCGCTATATCTAAACCCCTTAATTTTATAAATGTCTCTATACATTTATCGTATGTCCCTGAAACACCCCTCTCCTTGTCGTGTAGCTCTCTTGTATCATCAATACTACAAGTAATAATTAATTTAGTTCCGCGTAATTTTTTTTGTAAGTTTTTCACTACCTGCACTATCCTACCCGTCAGAACTCCGTTTGTAGGAAAAGTTATAATCCCCAAACTCTTCTTTTCAACCACGAAATTTAAAATATCTTCTATGTCATCTCTCTCCTCCGAAGAAGTGTAACCACCGTAAGCCTCCAATAGAATTAAGGATCAGCTTAATCTTGTCTAAAGTTAATTCGTTGCGTTGCGGTCTCATCCATATTTTACAGCGCCTGCAGCGTAAGTTACACTTATAAGTCAGAGCAAAACTTAGTTTATAAGGAAATGCCGGCTTGAAAAAATTTGCGCTAAATATCTGCTTGGCTAAACTCAACGTATTAAAATTCAAGCACCCTAAAGATTCTTTAATAGACACCATGCGTATTTCCAAAATTCTCTTCCTTTACAAATCTTTGAGCTCCCGTACAATCTCTTCCGCTCAAATCCGGGAATTTCTATTATAGCCTTGTTTCTCTTCAGGCATTTCATAACCATTTCTTGCTCAACCGCGAAGCTTTTCTCTTCTAATTTAAGCTCCAATGCGGTACTCCGCTTGATTATTCTAAAACCGTTTTGAATATCGGTCAGATCCATTTTCCACCTGAGATTAATAATATAAGTGCTTAACCGATTACCAAGCAGCCTTAAAAAATTGTCTATATTCTTACCGCCTAATTCATCACTTCCCCCCATGATCCTAGAGGCTATTACTAAATCACACTTATTCTCGTCAATAGCTTTTATTAACCGAATTATATCTTCGGGATTATGCGAACCATCGCCATCAATGAAAATAACATATCTCCCTTCAGCCAACTCTATGGCCCGGCTTACCCCATCGCCTTTTCCTCCCCTGACCTGGATGATTTTTACCCCAAACTTCTCGGCGAATTTTACCGTATTATCTCGGGAAAACCCATCGATCATAAACAGCTCATAGGATCTCGGAGAAATCTGCCGAGTTATCAAGAGAATCTCTGAAAGCACTGCATCAATGCTCTTCTCTTCGTCTTTTACTATCAAGGCTATACTAATATCAATAGATTTCATTTTGTTTCACTATTAACTTTATATGTGGCTAATTTCTCTATTAACCTGAATTCGGGGCAAAATCTGAATTTTTTATGCCTCCAATGTAATCTCGCTAAGATCGATAAAATTTTTGCAGTAATCGCCATTAAAAAATTATCCAAGACCTTATCTTTTCTTTTGCGGTCAAAAAAATATGTTATTAAGCTTAGATTTAAGTCTATTCTCCTCATTTCTTCGGACAACCAGGGAGCATTATTAAGCTCCCAACGAATATCTATCCACTC
>JAPLLP010000228.1:3287-7266 GCA_026387515.1 Candidatus Omnitrophota bacterium
ATAAGGGGTAATCATGTGAAAACTGGAGACTTGCGCTTTAGGATCAACTCTAAAAATATAATTCACTAATTCTATCGTATCAAAAAGATCCTCTTTTTCTTCAATAGGGTACCCTACCATAAAGTTATAATGCGGTATAATCCTGGAATTAGCGAATTTATTGATTATCCCCTTAACTCGCTCGAGGTTAATACCTTTTCTAATAAATTTTAGTATTTTATCTGATCCGCTTTCAATCCCTGTGAAAATATTTCTACATCCGCTATCTTCTAATAAGGCAAAGTCTATTTTTTCCAGAGAATCTATCCTTACTCCTTGGCAACCCCATTCTGGAATGATCTTTTTATTAATGAGCGTGCGACAGAAATAGTGAGTACGTTCTATATCGACAAAGAAATTGTCATCGTTAATATAAAAAGAATCTAGATTATAACTTCGCACTAATTCTTCTACTTCTTGAATCACCCTATCGATATCTTTGGTGCGATAAACTGATTTATTAAAACTCCGGTTATAACAAAAAATGCAGCTGTACGGACACCCGCGCGAAGTATAAATATCCAAACTCCTTTTTCTTCCTGGGACCTGAGGCATGATATATTTTTCTATATCGACCAAGGAATATGGAACGGGTGGAAGCTTATCTAAGTCGCAAAACTCCTCCTCCGGATTATGATAAATTACCCCGCCCTCCCGCCAGGAAATCCCGTTTATTTCTCTAAAACTTCTTCCCGCATATAAAGCGTCTACGAGCTTGCTGAAACTTCTCTCCCCTTCACCCCTAACAATTATATCTACATTCCTATTTCTTATAGTCTGGTCTGGCATTAAACTGGGATGGATTCCCCCAAAAACAATTGGAACCCGGGAATTATCACGAATAAACTGAGCAATTTTAAGGGCATACTTTATTTGTAACCCTGTCATCACACTAATTCCAACACAAACTGGATTTCTGTCCAAAAAGTGCTTACATTTATGGAAAAAATCTTTTTCTACTCTTTGATCCAGGATAACAACATCATACCCATTATTCACAAGGGGCGCAGCAACCGACATGAGCCCCATTGGCATTTGAATATTGACTTGGGACAAGTCAATGCCGGTCTTTGGAAATATTAATAGCGTGTTTCTATCGGTTATTTGTTTTACCATTTAATTTATTATTAACCCTTTACGTAAATCTTAATTTTAACAAAACATACTATAGCGAGTGGATTTTTTTGTAAAAATAAAATCTTTTATCATAATTGAACCTCTGGTCATGCTGAATTACTACGGCTTCTAAAGGCGCGAATTCCTTGAGCCGCTCTTTAAAAAGATGGTCCAAGAGCAAAGTTTGTTTAAACAAGAATGCGTCTCCTTTATTTAGTTCCTCGATAAGCACAAACTCAGCGATATCTATTTCCCATCTGCATAAGGCATCTAATTCGGAATCTGAAATATTAGAAATATCTTTATCTTGCTTAGAATCAAACACATAGGCGGGGAAATGCCGCAATAAAGCCGAATAAACAATATCCGGGCAAATATAACTACTATCAGAAATAAACAAAACTGGCGTGTTCGTTTTAGTCGAATTATCGCTAATCGCTCCAATCAATTTTCCAATCGATTGATCGAAATTATTTTTATATTTATCCACTGACACCGAATATAACCCATTTTCCGGATGAAAGTTATTTGATAGATATTTTCTTAACAGCGGATCCACGCTAAGGGATGACAAGCTACCTGCGTAACAAATAGTAAAAAACTGAACAAAACTTAAAATTACCAAAGCCATAATAGCGAATCTTTTTAATTTTTGCATCGACGCAACCGATGAAGCAATCATAACTGCAAAGTACGGTAATGTTGGTAAAATAAACCTGTATTCCTTATTGTTTGCCAATGAAAATATTGAAATTAATACTATGATCATCGCGGGTAAGAAAAACTTTTTTTTTATAATAAAATATAAAAGGGAAATTATAAACAAGCCAAAAAAGATAGGAAATAGCTGGTGGAAAAATAAACTTTTTAAATAAAATAAAGGGTCGTGGTTATCTCTGCATTGAAAAATGACATAGTACAAAGTCTTGAAACCAACTTTTCCGGGGTAAGAATACCATAACCAAGCTAAAATTAAACTAATGGTTATTGAAAATAAGAGACCGATCATCCTTTTCCAATCTTTTCGGTTTTCTGGCTGTAGAAAAAAATATAATAAAATCGGAAACAAATAAATTGAATACGGCTCTTTTGTAAGTAAACCCATCCCCATAATTATTCCAACTATGAAAGAAAACTTAATGCTCTGGAACCTATTTAGCACAAATAAATAAAAAGTTAAAGCTACTATTGCCGTTAAGGCAACTTCTATCTGAAAACTTCTAGATAAAGCAAAAATTCCTGGAAACATACCAACAAGGAAAGAAGAGAGCAATCCGACTTGATAATTAAATAATGCTTTCCCAATCCCATATGTCGCGTAGAATAAAACTGCAAGATAAATAATGTTCGACAATATGGCGATATCCATATCTGTCTTAAACATAACAAATGGAGAAGCGATGATAAAAAATAAAGGGGGTTTTTGCATTTTTGGCAAATATTTATGGATTTCTTTGAAAGATTCTATATTTAATCCTGTTTTTAAAAATATTCTTGAAAGATCATATGTGTTATGGAAATAGTTAATTTCGTCAAGTCCTCTCGCGCAATTGCTTTCCTTGAGGATAAAATAATTATTTATTCCGTGGAACAAAATCAATGCAAATAACAGCGTTATAAGTAACCTCGTCTCTTTTTTTAGATAATGCATTGTTTAAATTTTTTAAAAAATCGCATGGGTTAAATACATCATATTTGCCCGTTATTACGCTTCAGGATTTTCCTAGCGTTGATTATTTCAAAAATTATTCTAGCGACCAGCGCATTTCCTCGATCATTAATATGGCTTTCATCTGTAAATACATCTCGTTTATCTTTTAAGTAATCGGCCAAAGAAATGTAACTGGCGTTCATTTTTTTTTCAGAATCCCATTGTTCAAAAACTGACTGTATCTCGCAATAAAACAGATCCACAGGCATCAACTTTTCATTAGTTTGGCATTTATTTCTACTAAAATCTTTTAACGGTTGAAGTATAGCCATGTATTGAATATTAAATGCCTTGCAAATAGTTGCTATCTTATCAATGTTATTTAGATAATTATTTGTAATCTGTAATATTTTTTCACTGTTCATATTGCCTCCGGTAGGATTTATCCTGGGATAGTATGAAGGCGCCAGTTGCTTAACTTGGTCGGGATAAGGATGATCGAGTGGCGGGTCCCATCTAAAAGGGGGCCAGCCTATGCGACCATTATAGTATAGTGGACTAATAATATCATTATACCCATCGTAACTAATTAGAACGTCTACTTTTAAATCAATAAGGTCATGCACAAGGATACTTAATTCTTGATTTGATATGGCTGAAACTACCGCCGCGTTTATATACTCTACTTTAACTCCATGTTTCATAAACAAATCTGCCAACATCGCAATTATTGTTTGGCCCATGGTTGCCCCAGCAAAAGCCGCAGACCCCCCGATCAACGCGATGCGAAAAACACCTTTTTCTTTTTGAGCAAGTGTTGGAGATCTATGGCCTAACGCGTTTATATAATCGTTTTCACCGAACCTTACTGCAGCTTGCGTTTTAAATCCACAATATGGATGCGGTTTCCGCGGATCGAATCCCCTACTATCCGATAGTTCAGGTAGTTCATAGTTTTTATCTATTCCTTTAATTTTCAAGTCTTCTATTAATTTAACAAATTCCGGTTTACTATGTTTTCTATATATTAAAATAGAATATGATCTTAAGAAACAGACAGTTACTATAAGTAATATCGCTATGTTTAACAAAAACAAAATAATGGGGAATAAAGTCTTTTTCATAGCTGTTACTTATAAAAAATATCTTTGATATAATCATAAATTATCTTTG
>JAPLLP010000228.1:7355-9167 GCA_026387515.1 Candidatus Omnitrophota bacterium
TCACGACTAGGATGAATTTCGTCATCCTCTTTTTCTCTTAACCCATATAGATCTTTTTCTGGGAGAAATCTTGATAGATCAAGATAGTCCAGTTTTAAATCTTTGAGTACTTTGCATATGATCTGATATTCCTCTCTTTGATAGGACGAATATCTACCCTTAGGTTTAAAATAAGGGAATACCGTTAAAAATAATTTAATGTTATTCTTCTCGCAAATCTCTTTGATTTCTTGCATAAAGTATTTGCCGTCTTCTTCTCTCGGATCCACCCCTGACGCTATTTTCCTGCTCAATAAATAATTGTTTATTCTTAATATCGCGAACCGGTAAAGATAAGAATACCGCATAAAAAACGGGCTCACGGAATACCTTTTGGATATTTCTCTGTTGGGAAAGGTATATTCTGTTATGCCGTCTTTATTCTTATAATAAATGTTCACGCTCCTGTTAAAATCGTTTAAACAGAGAAAGATCATAACCATATCCGGTTTATAATATATGCCTTTATTTATTAAGTATAAAGCGTAATGATGCACGTCATATCCAGGCACACCCGCATTCCAAACTTCAAATTTATGTTTTGAAGATAGCATTTGATTACCGTTAAGGGCTGCTTCTAGAAATTCGCGCGACCAATCCTGGGCAGCTATAGAATCACCGAGAAGCAATATTCTGTGTGTCCCGTTATTTTTAAAAAAATTGTACTCCCTCCCCACTAATCCATGCGAATTTATCCTCCCTAGGCTTGGGACAAGTTCATAGCCTAATAATGAAGAAGGGCGGTACACCCCTTTCTCGTAAGAATTCATTGCTTTTAACATCGGAGAATCCTTGCTTTCGAATCTGAAAGAATTGTAACTAACGCCGAATTTTGGAGTTAGCCGAAAAAATAGCTCTAAAGACAACAGCCCAAAAACTATCCCCAATAATATAGAAACAAAAATAAATATAGTTTTCTTCATTCGTGTTTTGGGCTATTAAAAAAGGAATGGCAGGAGAGTATGTCTAAATTAATCATCCCGGAATGACGGCAGCCGATACAGATGTTGCCATTCCCGGAATCATCTTTGTTCCTGATATACCTTCTTGCCTGCCTGTATTTTTCATTATTCCAGATCTTTTGAAAAGGCTGATCAAAAATGTTGCCAAAATCATCTTTTTCGTCCTCAACCGAACAACACGGCGAAACAGAACCATTGGGATTGATGGCGATTGCCTCCCACAGCCAATTACATTTTACTGCCTCTGACGCTCTAAAATGTTCCGAGGTGAACTCTCCTTTTATCTCATCTTTTTTGTAGTTACTGTATTCCTCATTAAGCGGGATCCAGTCTTTATCCCCGATAAAGGCCTTGGTGATGCCAATATGGTCAACTCCCAGATCCTTGCCGATCCTGCGCACCTCTTCAATTTCATGCTCGTTATGCCGGAAAACCAGGAACTGCCAGCTGATATAAGGGTTGGATACCTTTAGCTCTTTTTTCTTCTTCAATATCAGTTTGAGATTACGCATCACCTTATTGAAATCTCCGCCTACCCTGTATTTGGAATAACTCTCTTCGCTGGTGCCGTCCAAAGAAACAATCAGCTTGTCCAACCCCGATGAAACCAATTCCTCCGCTCCCTTAACGGTAAGGTAATTAAGGTTGGAGTCAATTTTAGTATCCACATGATACTGTTTGGCATATTTAACCATTCTGAAGACATCTTTATTCAAAAGCGGCTCGCCCCAGTTACAGAAATCTATATGGATTAAATACGGGCCGAGCTCATCGATTACCTTTTGGCAGTCTTCAAACGATAACTTACCTT
>JAPLLP010000228.1:9193-16154 GCA_026387515.1 Candidatus Omnitrophota bacterium
AAGGGGCACTTTAATGGACAGGAATTATTCGGGTCAATAGTCAACCAATAAGGATATCCGGCCACATATTCATGGCGGTCCTCTTTTTGTTTTTCGATAAGAATAAGGTTCTCTACTTTAGTATTCAGGTTGAGCCGGCGTAGGACCCTGGCAATACTTTTTTGACTTTCTCCTAAATTTGCCTCCAGCGCCTCGGTATCAATTCCCGTGCCGCAACTTTGTATCTCGGAAGGAACAACCCCGGAACCAAAAATTCTGTTCTTTTCCAGCTCGCCGCGGCAGAGTTCGATCTTTTGCAATAACCCGTCATTTGCCGATTCAGTCATAAAACTATTCTTGTAAGATTCAACGGCCGGAGCGTAATCCTTTTTAAAATTATGGTAATCGCCCGAAAGCAGCCACTTGTCAGGCTTAACCCGCAACACGCCGGAGGTTTCCGGAAGCCCCAAAGATAGAGCCAGTCTGCAAAATTCTTCATAACGCCGCTGCATCACTAGATAATTATTATCTTTTGTTTCCCAATAAAGATGATGATGCGCGTTTTTAATCCCTAATTCCTTGGCATGAGTATGAAGATACGTTCCTTTATCTATCACGCAAAATGACTGGCTGGCCAATACTGAATCTATGTTTTCTCTGTTACGCTTAAGAAATTCCAGGCTCTCCTGAAAGTCATTCTCGGTTTCCGAAGGGATACCGAACATAAAATTCACCTGGGTGGTAATCCCGGCCTGATGGGCATAACGCAGCATTTCTTCGGCGTTTTTATTGGTGAAATGCTTATTTACCTTATCCCTCACTCTTTGAGAGCCGCTTTCTATCCCTATCCCCAGCCATTCACAGCCCGCCCGGCGCATATCCTCCAGCAAACCTTGGGTCATCTCCGGCCTGACCACTGCCTGGCCGGACCATCTTAATTTTAAGTTGTTCTCGATAACCAGATTGCAAAAACGCCAAAGCGCTCCCGGGTCCCCGTTCAATAGCGAACCGATGAAATAGAAATAATTTACGCCCGGATTCTTCCTCATCTGAAAAGTAATCTCTTCGAATATGCGTTCTCCGCTCATCGAACGAAACGACTTCCAGAACTGCCACTCGCTGCAAAAATGACAACAGGTAACGCAACCCCTGCTATCTAAGATCTCAAGACGCTCGGGCTCCCGGTAATGCCCTAAGGCTATATCATCGCTAAAATCACTGTAGTCCGCAAAAGGCGTAGAATCTAGGTCATTTATCACCGGCCTATCTCCGCAATCGATCACCTGGCCGTCTTTTTTTAGAAAAGTTCCCTTACAAAAATCTACCTTACCGCTTTTCTCCACAATTTCTACTAACTCTAACAAGGTCAATTCCCCTTCACCCGTAACAACGATATCCACCGCTTCCTGGTTAATGATAGCAGTCCCTTTCATATCCCGATAGCAATCCGGACCCCCAAAAACAACTATTTTATCCGGGGCCTTGGCTTTAATCTTGCGGGCGATAGCCAGGCTCACCAACAGGGAAGTAAAATGCACGGTAAAACCAACGATCTTAGCATCGGTATCTAATATCTTACCGATCTGGAAATCCATCATCCGCTCATTCTCCTGGAGAAATTCACCGATCAAAGATTCATTGCTCCAGAAAGAATAGAGATCCTTGTCATCCCACATTCTTTTATACTTATCCGGGCCGCTGCAATATAAAGCATTGTTCAGGTCAAAGGTAAAAGCCTGATGGCCGTTGTTTCGTAACCACGCGGATAATAAAGCCAGGGTATAAGGAGGACAGTCCCTGCCCCAACCCGGGCATTGAAGAAGCGCGACTTTCATAATCTTATTTATAGCTTTTTATAATCTCTTCGGCGATGCCCGGACGAAAAGATATATGCGAACGTATATCGTTTATGTTTCGGGCATCATATCTAAAACAATGACGGCACCATTCGTGCGCCGGGCCCTGGGCTAACGATTGCCTGAGGCTCCGGTAGTTCTGGCCATTCCATATAGTCTGGAAATCAGTTTTATCCAGATACCCAAAATGGTAACCGGCATAACAACAGGGGTTTACCGAACCCTCGTTTTCCACGTAAAAATATTTCCAAGGATCCGCGCAAAGAAAACTGTCTTTTTGCTTCAAATCCTCCCCAAAACTCGGCGGCAGCCGTAAAGGAATTTGCAATTTATCCGCAATCTCCCTGGCCTTTGAGAAACTTTCGTTGGTAATCTCCTGCTTAAAAAAGCAGGAAAGCTTTAATTGCGCCGGCTTAAACATGATCATATAGTTACAAATGACCTCGTTTACGCCTATGTCCTTGGCCAGCCTGACAAATTCGGGGAGATCCTCGATATTAAGGGTATTAACCAAAAAAACCAGGCTGATATTAGGCAGGCTAGGGTCTTTGCGCATAGCCACTAGTTTTCTGATCTGGGAAATCACTGCCTCAAAGTTGTTGGTCCGCATCAGCCGCCGATGCAACTGGCTATTTGAAGCATGCAAAGATATCTCGACCGACGACCTGCTTCCGGCGAGAAGGCTCAAGACCTTTTCGTTTAATAAAGGCGTGCCGTTAGTGGTATATATTTTGTTTATATCAGGGAGCTTGTTGTTCACGTAACTTAAAAATTCCTCGATATCCGGCATTAAAAGCAATTCTCCAAATCCACAAAAACTGACATATCTGGCATTTTGGATTATCTTTCCCAAGCGGGGCTCAAAAAAATCCTGGTACCTTTTAAGCGAAAAAAGTTGGGGGTTGCCCCCCAGACAAAATACGCAGCGCGCGTTACAGTGGTAATGCGTCCCTATACCAACCCCCTCGGGAGTAGACTCAAGTTTTATCTTACGGGCCTTGTATTCAAAATCATTGAGGTTAAGATTCTTGGGGCTGGATGTCTTATCTATGATTCTCTTATATATAGAATCCGTTATTTCCTCTTTGATCTTTTTAACACGCGCTTCTTTATCTTGAATGCCGGATTGCATGTAAACTTTCTAGTTTGAGACTAAAACTTTCTCTAATAATGGAAAAATAATGCAAACTAAGCAGCAATGACATTTTCCTTCCTTGATATAACTCCTTATCCCCTCCGCTGAATTCGAGACCCAAAGCTTATCAAAATTTTCCTCTCTTATGTTTCCGATATGCCTATTTTTAAGAATCGGACAGAAAAATAAATCACCGTAAGGAGTGAGCATCGCGAATTTGGCTCCGGATATGCATTTTTTAAAGAACCTCCGGGGCTGAACCTGATATTTAGCCAGATTCGACCAATAATAAAGCTGTGACAAAAGATGCGCGTCTTGGACTTTTTCGATAGAATTGTAAAACGTCGCGTAGTCTGTTTTACTTAAAAGCTCCTGCAGGATCTGCATTATCTCCCTCTTGGCCAACCTTAACCCGGATTCTGTCCAGTCCTTAGGCACGACAAACTGGGCAAAAAAATCAAGCCCTTCCCTTTGGGCGAACTGTTTTGCCTGAAGCAGTTGGTCAATATTATAAGGGGTGAGGGTAAAGGTAAGCGACAAATGCGTAGAAGGCAATTCTTTTTTAAATCGCTGAATAGTCTTATAAAGCGCGGTAAAAGCTCCGTCTTTGCCTCTGATGACATCGTGGGAATCGCCCACACCATCCAAAGAACTACCCACCCAGAGCGCTTTTGGCTGGAATCTATCTAATATCTCTTTGGTGTTACTTACTATCCGTTCAGTTTCGATACCGTTGGTAAGTATACCTAAAGATGCCTGCGGGACCTCCTTGCTAAAGAATCCTCCGATATCCACTATATCATTTCTTACAAACGGCTCTCCGCCCGAAAGGACCACGACTTTTGTCTTTCTTAGGTACGAAGAAGTGTCGACTAACCGCTTGATCTCATCCAGTGAAAGTTCTTCATTAGGAGAAACTGAACGCCTTTTATTATAATCCCATAAATCGCACATTATGCATTTACTATTACAACGGTAGGTCAGCTCGATATGAAGCTCCTCCGGGCCTTTTTGGGCGTTGGAAACTAAATCAACGTCTATCTTATCGATTTTATCTTCAATAAACCTGTTAGCCCTCTCTACCACCTTTTCAATTTCGTTTTGTCCGAAATCATCTTGTTTTAGGTCAAAAAGCGTGCTCTTATAAACCCTGTCCAACTTATTGATAATCTTGAGCCAATCAAATTTTTCCTCTACTAGTAACCTGGCATTGATAGAGAGCTTCTCGCGTAGCCATTCATTGTCCAGAAGCCTTACCACCTGTTTGGCGAATTCCCGCGGGCTATCGGCTATCAGGATCTCTTTCTCATGGCGCGCATCAATGCCAAAACATCCGCTTCTAGTTGACACTACAGGGACTCCCGCGGCCATGGCCTCAAGGACTTTACCTTTTATGCCGGCGCTGACATGTATGTCGCTGACAAATACCGCCGCCTCTTCCAAATAAGGTCTCACCGATGGCACTTCGCCAATAAGAAAAACGTTCTTCTCTTTGGCCAGGCGCTCGACTGGGGGAGTAGGATTGGAACCTACGATGAGCAACTCTGCTTCGGGAACCTTCTCCCTGATTAAAGGAAATATCTTTTGGGCAAAATGCACTACGGCCTCTTCGTTAGGGTAATGCCGGTAATGCCCCACATAAATCAATTTCTTATTGGCCCGGGGCTTGGATTCAAAAGTAAAATGCCCGAGATCCGTTCCGGTGGGCACCAAAGAAATATCGGAATCTGGGAAGAATGCCTTAAGCACACGTTCGTCCTCTCGCGAAAGGGTTATGATCTTATTCAATTTCTTTAGCTGTGAAACATGAAAATTGAACCTCTTTAAATAATCGTAAGTCCTTTTTACAAAAATCCCCTCTCTTTTGTAGTATGACTTTCCGGGAGCGAGAAAACTCACATCATGTTCAGTATATACGATAGGTATATGGCGCACGTAATCTGCCAAATACAACAACTCGTTGGATTCAATATGCACAATGTCTATCGCCTGTGTCCGCTGGAGATCTTTAAGCTTTTCTATCAGATCCGGACACCAGCTATAGCCGATTTTATAACGTTCCGGATAAAATAAATTAGCCGTAAAACTAAGGCTAGACGGAGGGGTAGTATGCACCAGGAAGACCTCGGAAAAAACCTCTTTTAGCGCTGGGATGTGCTGAAGTTCGTCTTCATGGTCAATCAAACTAAGCAGTATAAAGTTATATTTACCCGAGAGTAACTTGCACAGGTTGTGCATACGGATCTTGCCTCCCATGGTAAGCGGATAAGGTGGAAAGCGGGAGACAAGCAACACCGTGGGTTTTTCACTATTTAAATGCCTGAAACCCCTCCTGGAAAAACTTCTATAATAGTGCATAATGGAGTTAAATATTTTTTCATCTGACGGCTCAAGCGTGTATCTTCTATCCGAAAAACGATGCTCCAACATTTCGGGCAGAAAATTAAGCGCCCAGAAGAACCCTCTCAAAAAAGGCATCTTATATTTGAAGAGATTCATCGGCAAGAGATTAAGATGATCTTTGAGAATGGCGGAAGAGGTAATGTTTTTCCAGGTGAATAAAAGTTCATTCTTTATCTCTTTGGGCCGCTCATAAGAAAGCGTGGCCCTACCTTTATGATACATAAGACTGGTTGGTTCATAGATGACTTTCAAGCCTCTCTTCCAGGCCCGGTAAGAAATATCTATATCCTCCCAGCAGTTTGGCCGGAAGATCTTATCAAATCCTCCCAACCATAGAAAATCGCTTTTACGAAAGACCATTGCTCCGCCGATGGCAAATAGCGATGGCGAAGCCTGGCTAATCTTATCGCCGTTCTTAGTTTCGGCTTCATTCCATAGCCGGACATAGCCTTCTTCGAAACGCCCCATATGCATACCCCAGACAAAAGTCTGCCTGTCCCAACCGTAAAGTTTTGGGGTCGATACAAAAACGTCTTCTCTCGCAAGATGCGCTAGCAACGGCTTGATACAATCTTTGGTCAAGATAATATCGTTATTGATTAAAACTACTATCTCGTTCTTTGCCAACCTTACGCCGCGGTTACAGGTAAAACCAAAACCTCGGTTTATGCCATTTTTGATCAAACGTACTTGCGGAAAATAATAATTGATGAGGGCAGCGCTTTCGTCGGTGGAACCATCATCAACCACTAAAATCTCGTTTTTGCCATTCGCAAACTCTTCAAGCGCAAAAACAGAAGTAAGGCATTCTTTTATAAGTTGCAACCCGTTATAATTCGGTATAACCAGGCTTATTTTCGCATTCTGTATATCCACCAGCGGCTTTGCCTTCCTCTTCCTGAGCGGTATTATCTTCAGGAACGGCCTAAGGATAAACCAACTAGCGTATTCTAAATAAAAACACAAGCTTAAAGCCGCAAAAACAGGAGTCAGGAGGAGGGTGGTCGCAAACCAGAATACAGTAGGAGATCTACGTTTTATAAACCTTACTACCCCTTTTATATTCCAAAGCACTGTCCATAGTGGTCGCAAAACAAAACGAAAACCTTCAGAATCGTAGATTCCACGCAATTCCTTTTCCTTTTCGGCTATGTAGCGATTTTTCTCTTCAATGGTGCGAATGTGCAGCTGGAGCTCTTGAGAGAAATCGTTGATCTGAGTGTTGAGCGAAGAGATCTTGGTGTCCTTATCTACCAGCTGGTTATCCTTACGCAGGATCTCTTCTACCTTCTGCTGCAGCTGTTGAGAGAGGTTGTTGAGGTCGTTCTTGAGGTTATTGAGCTCGTTATTGAGGTTGTTGAGTTCGTTCTCGCGCTCTGATAAAAGCTGATCCTTGTGTCTTAAGCTCTCCAGCTGTTCCTGGATACGGAGGTTAAATTCAGTGATCTGATTGGTAAAGCCGGAGATCTGGGTGTCTTTAGTGGCAAGCTCGCTCAGGCGGTCCCGCAGCTGTTGAGAGAGGTTATTAAATTCGTTCTTGAGGTTAGTAATATCCTGATCGCGCTCTGATAGAAGCTGATCCTTGTGT
>JAPLLP010000120.1:0-2907 GCA_026387515.1 Candidatus Omnitrophota bacterium
ATTCGAAAACGTGTAAAGTATTAGAGCCGTCGCAAGATGACTCTCCGTTTTTTCAGCCAATATCTGTTGATACATCAAAACTAGCTTGTTCAAAAATTAATTTCGCTCGAGCAATTCAATCCAAGGGCGTTACGGTTAACCCCCACTATAAGTATGTGGTGTGCGAGTGGCCTTGGGTTCGCTCATATCTGGGAGATGATTTTATTTGCGCCAACGCCATTGATATCCGCGATAAGACATTTAACCTGCTTTTTAATGAAAATTATGGCCAGAAAGAAATAGCATTTATAAAAAACGCCATATGTAAAACAGAAAATAAATATTTAAAGTTTTGAACCCCAATCCTATCGGATGGATTGGGGTTCGCTACTGCGAAGGAGTTTTTATGCATGGCAAAGGAAGCGATTTCAGTACCTGGAAAGAGTTTAAGGGCATTTTACCGGATAAAAATGTGACTTTTGGCCGGTTTTATTCCTATCAATTCTTAAATACTCCCCGCAGTATTCTTTTTACGTTAAGCAAATATAAATTTGCCTCAAAGTTGATTGGGCCGAAAAAAAATATATTAGAAGTTGGTTGCAGTGAAGGGTTGGGAACCCTGTTACTTTCCGAATTCGCGAATAAAGTTGTAGCCGTAGACGTTGACCCTGAAGCAATTAATGACGCCAATAGAGTTTTCAAAACAAATAAGATCAGATTTATGCATAAGAATATTTTCCGGGCGAGAGTTGGCAAATTCGATGCAATTGTCAGTTTTGATGTGGTTGAACATGTTTATAAAAAGAATGAGCGCCTTTTTTTTAAGAGTTTATGCGATAATTTGACAAAATTCGGTATTTGTATAATCGGAACTCCCAATGAGACATCCACACGTGAATTACTATTCCTGGGAAAGATTAAGTAATGAAATGAGAAAATATTTCCAGCAGGTATTCATTTTCTCCGTAAATGATGAAGTTGTGCACACGGGTTTTTACCCAATGGCACATTATTTGATAGCGGTTGGGGTATGCAAGAAAGGCTGATCTCTGAGGAATGAATAAATTTAAAGTTCCTGAATTACCGCAGAAGATTCAAATTGGCATACAGGATGGTTATTGCAATCTGCGTTGTCCGATGTGTTTTCTGCATTCAGGGAGCAGAAAAGTTGATTTGAGTAAAATGCGAGGCAGGATGTCTTTAGAAAATCTGTCTCGGATACTCAATGAAACTGAAAGCAGCAAGCCAACGATTATACCAAACCGCTGGTCTGAGCCGTTGCTTACTAAAAATTTTTGCGAATACCTCGAGCTTATAAAGGGTAGGAATCTACCGGTTTTTATTAACACAAACGGCCTTTTATTAACGCAAGATATGGCGGAATTCATGGTGAAAGTAAAGCTAGATTCAATTACTTTTAGTATAGACGCTATGACCCCCGAGAGCCTGAAGAAAATGCGCGGATTTAGCAGTATTAAGCGTTTGAATAAAGCGGTATTTAGAATGCTTAAAGCGCGGGGTAAGAAAGATTATCCTCGCATAGGAGTTTCCTTTACCGAGACGGATGAAAATAAGCATGAAAAGAATAATTTTATTGATTTTTGGTTAAATTACGCGGATGTTGTGCGCATTATTAAATTATATAAAAGTGACAAAAGTATAGAGAACCTTAAGGTTCCTGAAAAGAGGATCCCCTGTCACCATATCTATAATTCTCTGGTAGTTAATTACAAGGGGGATGTGTTGATATGCTGTCTCGATGCCTTAGATGAGGTGAAGATCGGGAATATTTTTAAGGAAGGGGTAAGGAAGATATGGCATGGTGATGGTTTTAAAAAAATCCGCCACTATCACGAAACCGGGCAATATGAAAAGATTCCTTTTTGCAAGAATTGTTCCACCTGGGCGTTTTATCAGTATAATGAGAAAATTGTTAAAGGGGTATTGATCCGAGAATCCCCCATTATAACCTTCTACAACAGGCAGGATAAATTGAATACCTGGAAAAAAGGCTGATATGTTTGAAAAATTACCTCCGCCAAAGCGGATACTATTGATAGAACCTCCATTCTTTAAGCTTTTCGGCTATAAACGTTGGCATTACCCGATAGGGTTAACCGTCGTGGGCACTTATCTAGAGGAGCTGGGGCATGTCGTGAAAATATTAGATGCCGACAGGCCCACTGCGGATTGCCGCGAATACAATCGTACCGAAGCCGGAGATAACTACTATAAATATTCTGAGGCGCTTGAAAAGCTCGATCATCCGGAATGGATGCAGATCAACGCTGTTGTCGAAGAGTTTAAACCCGATATTGTAGGCATCTCCGCTTCGATATCCGCGAAGATTGATTCCGCCAATATAATCGCAAAGAATATAAAACAGAAATATCGGGATAAAGTGTTGACCGTTCTAGGAGGGACACACGTTAACGTGATGCGCAGCATGTATCCGGATTACGATTTCGGGGATTACTACGATGAGGTTTCTTTATATATCGCAGATATATTTGACCGCAGGCCGAATAAGAAATTATTAATTGATTACCAGCATTACGCGCCAGAAAGCTTTTGTTCGGTTTGGACCTCAATGGGATGCCCAAATGCCTGCACCTTTTGCTGTTATTCCGGTAACCGCAAAGTGTTATTCCGTAGCATAGACAACATCAGGAGCGAATTAATTGATATTCGTAAAGAATACAATAATGCTTTCCCGGTATATTTTCTTGATGATAGCTTTATTTCCTATAATAAGCGTTTTTACGAAATAACCGAGATTTCACGTGGTTTAGGCTTAAAGTTCAAGGCCGGCGGCCATGTTATGGATCTGTCTCCGGAAAAAATCGAAACTTTCATCAAAAACGGTGGATTGCGCATATACATCGGGATAGAGAGCGGATCCCAGCGCGTCCTGGATAAAATAAAAAA
>JAPLLP010000120.1:2929-7678 GCA_026387515.1 Candidatus Omnitrophota bacterium
GGGTGGAAGAGATTATACGCCGCACAAAATGGCTTAATGACGTAGGCCTCCCATGGTCCGCTTTTTTTATTGTTGGTTTCCCTTTTGAGACTATCGAAGACTTAAAACTTACCGAAGAACTGATGAATAAAATTCAGCCCACGTTTATATCGTTAAACCACTTTACTCCCTATCCCGGGACAGAGATTTATAAAGAATATTATTTAAATGCAAATATTAAATTCAGGGATCTTTTTCAGATCAACCGGAACAATTATTTGAGTGTAGATGACAAAACCAAAGATTATATGGATCGTATATTTGCTAATGTAGATGCCCATAATCAAAAGAATAATTTGCAACTCAAAACAGCTGGAGCAGGAGGCGTGAATGAACGATCAAAATGACCTATTAGTTAAAAACCATTATAGAGAAGAGGCATTAAAGAACAAAGACTCTTCGCTTTGTACCATGCCTGATGAATTATACCGTCAGAAGGAAAATGAAATGATACATCATTTCATTTTAAAAATAAGATCCATAAAAAAGATAAAGAGCTTAAAAGTATTGGATTTAGGCTGCGGTAACGGTTATACCGTAAGCGCTCTTTCGTCTTTGCACACAGATATTAAATTTTGGGGATTTGATTTTTGTGATGAGCTGTTTACTATTGCGAAAAACAGGAAATTACCCAATGTCTTTTTTGATCTACAAGACGCCAGGTCTATAAAATTTAAGGACAATTTTTTTGATATTGTTTATACGGAAAGAGCCCTCATCAACATACTTGACTGGGAAGGGCAGAAACAGGCGTTATTAGAAATACATCGCATCCTTAAACCCGGTGGTTTTTACCTCATGCTTGAAAATTTTTCTGACGGTTTAGTCAATATTAATAAAGCCAGATCAGAATTTGGCCTGGATCTGTTAAAGGAGGCATACCATAATAAGTATTTTGAAAAAAAATATTTTTATGATTTTATTAATGGCAAATTTTTGAATATTGAGGCAAAGATTCTAAACAAAAATTACGACGCTTATGAATTCGGTAATAATTATATGAGTTCGTATTTTTTTACTTCCAGGTTTCTTCATCCATTGCTTGCAAAAGCGGTGAATGCAGAATTTATCCGTGATTCAGAATTCGTCAGGTTTTTCTCCTTCTTGAAGCCTATTGGCAACTATGCCGCGCCTCAGGCGCATTTTCTACAAAAGGTGTCTTGATGAAAATTGTTTTTATTAATGTAGTGCTTGAGGGTGATTACCAATATGAGCAGGAGATACCTCTTGGTATAGCATCGCTCATGGCATTTTTAAGGAAACACAATTATGACGTTATATGTCAGCAGTGTTTTGCTGGTAGGGATGACGCTCAAATCAGTTTGGCCACCAGGATAGAAGCCGATATATACTGCTTTCAATTAAATACCGTTAATTATCAGGCAGTTAAAACAGTCGTAAAAGAGATTAAAATTAAAAGGCCGACTTCTTACGCGATTTTCGGGGGACCTTTCCTTATTTCGCTATCTGAAAAAATACTCAAGAATGAGCCATTGTATGATTTTATAGTGTTCGGGGAGGGTGAAGCAACTCTCTTGGAATTATTGCGCGCGATCGAGAGGCCCAAAAGCGATTTTTCGAATATAAATGGCCTTGTTTGGAGGAAGGAATCAGGCGAAGTCGTTACTAATAAACCAAGGGAGTTAATTGAAGATCTGGATACGCTACCTTTTCCGGCGCGTGATTTTCTAGAAGACGGAAAACTTGACCCTAGAGATAACGGCCTTATTGAAAGCGTAAGATTGGTCAGTTCGAGGGGTTGTATAGGTAGGTGCAGTTTTTGTTGCGTAAACCTGTATAATAAATTTCAGAAAGGCAGGGCTTGGAGAGGAAGGTCTCCAAAGAACGTAGTTGATGAAATTGAGTATCTTAGTAAAACTTTCAATGCGAAGCTTTTTAATTTTTCAGACAGTTCTTTTGATGACCCCGGAAAATTAGGCAAAATACGCTCAAGGCAGATTTGCGAAGAGATTATCAGCCGAAAGATACCCTTTTCCGCAAAGATCTATCTTCGCTGTGAAACAATGAAATCAAGCGATGATATTGAGCTCCTCAAATTATATAAAAAAGCAGGCATAGATATTATTATAATAGGTGCGGAATCAGGGTCTGATTATGAGCTAAAGTTATATGATAAGCCAGCCGGCGTAGAAGATAACTACCGCACAGTCAGGATATTGGAAGACCTTGGTCTTTTCTATGTAATGTCAGGATTTATAATGTTTGGCCCAAATTCCACATTGGAAACTCTCAGGAGCAACATAGAATTCCTTTATAGGGGCGCTAATGTTGATCCGAGATTCTAAGCTCTATAATATGCTGCTGGAAGAGGGGCGTGTCGTAGAGCCAGAAAACTATTGGGAATTACCAAAATATACGATGAAGGATTTCCGCGCGGAAAGGATGACTAAGCATTGGCAGAATATGCTCATACGATACCCGTATACCAACGAAGTAAGTAAATTTCAAATAAACATAGGTAATTTAGTCTCAAGGATGACCAATCCCACGAATTACAAGGTGCTCGGAGCATTAAACAAAGAGTTTGTGGAATTTAAGGATGCTTACGCCAGACTAAACAAAGAATTAAGGCAATTGCAGTACGAATATTTCTTATATACATTAGAACAGGTAGGGCAAGATTGTCCGGATGAGGTATTGTCTGTATCGGCAAATAAATTCTTTGTTCAGACTTATAAGGAATATTCCCTTCTTTATAAAAATTTGTTTGATGGTTTTTTGGAAGATATTGTTAAATCCGGATTCGGCTTGAGCAGTCTGATCTTTAAGCATTTTGCCTCTGCCTTAACCACAAAAGTACCGCTAGAGAGAATCGGTAGAAAATGATATTCTTAAGCCAACAAATAAAAGATATTGCAAAAAAAGGAGCGGCTGTTGCAACAAAAAAGATACGCAGCCTATTTTTATTGACGTTAGCCTTTATTGCCATCATTTTAGTGCGTTTATTGCGCCCTGTAATTTTATTCAGGTTCGCCCCCTTAGATTCCGATAGAATCGGAAATTTTGCTGTTATTACAGAGTTATACTTGTGCGAACGCGATTTAGGCGTTTATGGAAAGCGCGTGGTCGATATTTTTTATAATCGTTCATCTATCTCTAATGAACAGTTAAGGATTATGTGGGCCAGGATTTTGCGGATCCATAGTTTTTCGAGGTTTCTTGATAGGGTTAACTCTTTTATCCCCGGCGGCGAAAAACATTCATTTGAAATTGGCAGAGGCCAACTCAAAGATTTTTATCAGATAGGCGTTTATAACAAGCCGCACCTTAAATTCTCAAATAAGGAAGAGATCTGCGGAAAAGATTATCTTTATAAGTTAGGGTTGCCTGAAAAAGCTGCTTTTGTTTGTTTCCATGTCAGAGATTCTAGTTATTTAGATACTGTTTATCCTAACAAAGATTGGAGTTATCATAACTGCCAGGATTGTAATGTAGAAAACTTTACTCCCGCCATAGAAGAATTGACCAAAAGGGGGCTTTTTGCTTTACGTATGGGGTCCGTTGTCAAGAAGGCTTTGAAATCAAGTAACCCTAGGGTTATCGATTATGCCTCAAACGGGAGGGATGATTTTCTTGATATATATCTGTCTGCTAAATGCCGTTTCTTTTTAGCCACTGCTTCGGGGTTGAGCTCGTTACCGATAATTTTTAGAAGACCCGTAGCTTGGTCTAACTTTTTACCTCTAGATGATATCTATACTTGGGCTAAAGACCACCTATTTATCTTCAAAAAATTATGGTTGCGGAAAGAGCAACGTTTTATGACTTTTCAAGAGATGATTGATACGGGGGCAGGCAGGTTTGCACGAACCGAAGAGTTTGAAAAAGCCGGTATTGACGTCGTAGAAAATACCCCTCTTGAATTGACATCCCTAGTAATCGAGATGGACGATAAGATAAGAGGTAACTGGAAGCCCAGTAAAGAGGATGGCGACTTGCAAAAGCATTTTTGGTCGATAATAAGGCCGAATTTATCGTTTAATAATATAAACATAAGGGCTGGGGCAGAATTTCTGCGCGGGAATAAGGAGCTATTCTAGTTTAAAAAATGCTCACACTACTTTTTATTCGTAGGCTTTTTAAAAAGTTCCCTTCTTTGCTTATAATTAATGTATTGCTATTCCTATTAATAAGCCTAGTGGAAGCGGTGGGTGTAGTATCTCTTGTTATGGTAGCTGATTTATTTTTAAACCCTAGTTTAAATAATATAAGCCTAATCACTCAACACGCAATAGTCTTTTTAAAAGCTTTCGGAATTCCTTCGACATTTACTTGGTTTTTGGCTATTTTCCTTTTCTTCTCTGTCCTAAAGACTATTTTGCAGATTTTTTCTCAGTATCTGATATTAAAGACAAAATATGTTGTTTTACGAGATATATCGGTTGGAACTTTTGAAGATTTTTTTGCAGCAAAATGGTATTTTTTTAGTAGCGAGAAACAAGGCACGTTATTGAACACCTTTAACAGAGAAGTTTCTATGGTGGGTGATGCCTTTGGCGCAATGGCTCGTTATTTCTCAAGCGTGTTACAGATCGCGCTCTTTTTAATCGTTCCTTTTTATATTTCATGGCAAGTTACTTTGTTAACGATGATCATTGCATTGTTTTTTTCTATTCCGTTCGTTTTATTAGGAAAAATCAGCTATAGGCTTGGGGTATTGAATATCGCTACCGGAAATGAGATAGGTAA
>JAPLLP010000287.1 GCA_026387515.1 Candidatus Omnitrophota bacterium
AAGACCCTTTCGTGGAGCGCGTTAAATGTCCAATAGCCGATTTTGCCTCATTTATAAATTCGAAATCCTCCCTTAAGTGCTCCGCCAGGCTGCATAGAGCCCTCTTAAGGCGCGGATTATACTTTTCCAGGTATGGTATGATATCCTTTCTAACAACATTTCTGAAATATATTCCCTCGGAATTCGTACTGTCGATCCTGTACTCTCTGCCTCTTTCGTCCAGATACCTCTCTATCTCGGCCTTCTCCAATTCAAATAATGGACGGATTATTTTTAAAGGTCCCTCTTCCCTTACCGGAGATATACCTATGACCCCTTTTAGAGACGCACCCTTAATTATTCTCATCAATATAGTTTCAGCCTGATCGTCAAGAGTGTGGCCTGTAGCTACAATGTCTGCCTTAACCGCCTTGGCAGCATCGTTAAAAAATTTGTATCTCTCTTCCCGGGCGATTTCCTCGGTAGATAAATCCTTCGATCGCTTTTTTGATAGATCTATCTTTTTATGAATAAACCCCAGGTTCAGATCCTCCGCTATCTTTTTTACAAACAACGAATCTTCGCTCGATTCCTTACCGCGTATTCCGTGGTCGAGATTGCAGACTACCAGTTTTTTTAACTTTAATTTTATCTTAAGATGAGCCAGTGCTTGCAGTAAAAATACCGAGTCCGGGCCGCCCGACACGGCAATGAGAACCGTATCTCCGGGCTTCAGCATCTCGTAATTGCGGATCGTCTTTAAGACTCTTTCGATTAAATTATTGGGCATGATATTTTAAAGGAGTGGTAGCGGGGACTGGATTTGAACCAGTGACACACCGGGTATGAGCCGATTGCTCTACCAGACTGAGCTACCCCGCCAAAAATTGTATAGCAATTCTTGATCCTGAGGATGCGATCGATATGAAGCATCCGAAGGACCTTAAATGTCGCTATATAATATACTTATCCTACCTCTTTGTCAATACCGCCGCCTCGTGCATGCTGCCGGTGCGGTATCCGTCAAGGTCGAGCGTCACATAGATAAAGCCGAGCTCTTTCAAGCCCTTCGTTATCTTATCCTTCAGCTTCAGGCCCAGGCCAAGATCCTTTGACGGAACTTCGATCCTGGCCGTCTTTTCATGGATCCTTACCCTCACCTGCCTGAACCCCATTTGACGCATGCGGTTTTCGGCCTCTTCGACCTTCTTAAGCCCATCTATCGTTATCCTGTTATTAAATGGAAATCTCGAAGCCAGGCACGCGAATGAAGGCTTATTCCAGGTGGTCAGGCCCTGGGCCTTCGAAAACCTCCTGATATCTTTCTTCGTTATCTTCGCCTCCAGAAGCGGGCGTTTAACACCAAGCTCCTTGGCGGCCTTGCTGCCATGACGTATATCTTTGAGATCATCGAGGTTTGTGCCGTCTATCACATGGCACATCCCGTATCTATCTCTTATGGCGCTCAATTTCTTGAAGAGTTCTTTTTTGCAATAGTAGCACCTGTTTACGGGGTTGGACCTAAAATTCTTTATATCCAGCTCGCGCGTATTTATCGTGAGGTGCTTCGCGCCGAATCGACTG
>JAPLLP010000086.1:0-3699 GCA_026387515.1 Candidatus Omnitrophota bacterium
AACTCTTGTCAAGTCGGATTTATAACCTTCATAGTCCACTCCCATGTCAATAAGTACGGGTTCGCTGACCTTTAGCTTGCGATGCGAAGTAATGTGGTGGGGGTAGCTGGAATTCGGTCCGGAAGCAACAATTATATCAAATGCGCCGCAATGTGCCCCTTGATAACGGATAAAGCGCTCTATTTCCGCTGCCACCTCCAGCTCGCGCATCCCGGGCTTAAGCAGTTTTTCTGCGAATTTAAAGGCAGCTATGGTTATCCGGACCGCTTTCTTTATCCGCCGAAGCTCTTTTTCGCTTTTAGTCTGCCTTAAAACCTCTACAATATCCTGCGTAGGGATAAGAGACAAACTGCGAGGCATAATTTGCAGCATCGATTTAAAAGCCGAATAAGAGAAATTCCTTTGCTCAAAACCTAGTTCTCTTATGCCCTGCTGCCTGCAGGCTTCGGCTATGCTACGAAAGACCGAATCGGTAATCTTCTTTACCTCAAAACACTTATCCAGCTTATCCTTGGCCTCTTCAGCGTAACGGGAATCGGTAAAATAAAGGTTGGCTTTTTTTGAGACCAAAAGAAAACTATCCCGGGATATTGAATCGGTAAGGTAAGAGGTATTCTGCGCGGAACTGACCAAAAGGGCATCTAGTTTCTTTTGCCTGAGCGAAGCAAGTATGTTTTTTATGCGCGGGTTCATGACTGATCCAAGAGATCCAGGATGGCTTCCAGTCCTAGTAAATAGCTCTTTGGGCCAAAACCCATGATCGTACCCTTGACTACCGGGCTGATCAGGGATTTATGGCGGAATTCCTCCCGGGAATAAATATTAGAGAGGTGCACTTCGATGGTGAGGATGCCGGAGGCGCTAATAGCATCGCGGATAGCCACGCTAGTATGGGTATAAGCTGCCGGGTTGATGAGTAAGGCCTGATATTTAGTCTTGGCTTTACCGATAAGCCCGACAATCTCACCCTCAAGGTTAGATTGTTTGAAAAAGATTTGAGCCTTACGTTTACGAGCGGCCTTCTTTAAGAGGCCATTTATCTGAGATAACGTAGTCCTGCCGTAAACCGCGGGTTCTCTCTGCCCGAGCAGATCAAGATTCGGGCCGTGAATGACCAGTATCTTTCTCATTCTTCCGCCTCATCAATAAGCATTACGGGAATGCCGTCTTTAATCGGGTATTTTTTCCCGCAATTCTTACAGACGATCTTATTCTCCTTTAATTCTACGTCACCTTTACAGGCAGGACAGGCCAGGATATCCAGCAGCTCTTTGTCTATCATTTTGTCTCTCCCTTATTTTTCTCAACATACTGCATGCGCAATTCATACAGCACATTATCAATCAGGGTCTCTTCTTCCTTATCAAGATTACCCTTGGTCTTCTCTTTAAGCATATCCATGGTATCAATAATAAATTTGGCCTGCGGCAGGTTCTCCTCTTTCTGGTTAGTGGCCGGATTAACTATTACGCCCATAAAAATAGAGGCCTGGATAGCCAGGGTGGTGACAAAGAATTTAAAATCCGCTTCGGGAGGAGTAAATTCCTCCTGGTCTTTCAAATTCTCTTTTTCCTTCTCTGCCTGCTCTTTCCAGCTTTCATCAATATTCTTATCCAAATTTTCGTCCTTCGCAATAGCGAACACCCGCGCAATTCCGCTTAGCGCGGGGTGTCTCTTCTAATATACGATTATCCCCGCGTAACCCACCACGCTTGTGGCATCCCCTGATGCGGCAGCGCTGGTCTCGTATTTTATCAACCTGGCCTTGGTCGCCCCTAACAGCTTGCTCGCCGCTAACATTACTACCACGGGCGCATACCCACACATAGATATATTAAATCTGGCAATTACCTGCATTAATTTCTCTTCGTTTAACTCAAGTATTGCCTCAATGGCTGCGGCGTCTTTCTTTTCGGCAACGCTCAGAGGCTCATAATGCGTCATATCGGAGCTAGCCACCAGCATAACCGAGTCCTTCTGGGAGCTAAGATTGATTACCGAAGCGATATCAGCGCCAACCTGTTTCAGGCTAGCCGTGTCATCCGAAAGAAAGGCTATTGGCACTATTTTAATGCCACTTTTGAAATACTGCAGGATAGGCAGCTCTACTTCCAGGGAATGTTCGTGCATATGCGCCAGATCATCCTCTTGAAGTAATTTCGAATTAGCTAAAATCTGTTTTGCTAAATCGGAGGCTATCTTTACCCCGCCCAAGGGCGTCTGCCAAACCCCTGAGGTCATTATACTAAAGGGCTCACCCATGCCTGTGTGGTTCGGCCCCAGAAGGACTATCTTTTCTTTGATCTCTACGGCACTAAGCGTTTCGACGGCTACCCTGCCGGAATAAACGTACCCGGCGTGCGGAAGCATACAGCCGATAACCTTGGTCTTTTCTTTATCCTGGCTTAGAAAAGAGGTTATCTGCCGCCTTAGCTGAACAACAGAAGATGGATAAAACTGTCCGGAAACAGCCGGTTCCCTTACCTTATCCATTCAACACCCGTTCCAAAAAAATCCTGGCTTTTTGCAGATCTACTGCCTCAGCAGGATAATGCGCCTCGATTACCCTGATGGTATCTTTCAAAAGAAACGGTTTGAACATTCGAAAATTTAACTTACCCTTTAAAGGCGCAAGATGGTCCTGACAATCAAGTATGTCATGCAGGTGCATACCCAACAACCTGTCTCCGTAGGCATCCAGATAATCCTTATGCCCGGAGAAACCCAGGTCTTCCATGAGTTGGGCATGGCCAGTATCATGCCAATAAGAAACAGAAGAGCCGGAAAATCTTTTCAGTATCTGGCCGGTTTCGGCAAATGAAGGAATCTCGCGAAAATAAAAACGCGTTTCAATGCCCAATCGAATATGTTTAAGCCGGGCATAACGCTCTAATTGCTCCAAGCTCCTGAGGGTATTCTCAAAGAACGGCCCAACAGCGGCCTCTCTTTCTTTTATTGCCCGTGACTTAAGCGCCTTGAACGCGGGACTACTCCGGCCTTTATCCAGATACAGTTTAATCAACTTCCTGGTAAGATCTTCTATCTCGACCCTGCCGCAATGAAGCACCACTGCCTGCGCGCCAAGACGCCTGGCTGTATCAATAGAAACCTTGGTCTGCTTAACGGCCTTTTTACGCCTATCTTCGTCTTTGGAAGCAAGTGAATAATAATCCGGTAGGGCTAATTCACGTTTAATACCTGGAGGGATGGGACAAAAATTATGCACGCTCGCCACCTTAATCCGGCCATTCTCAACCAACTCCTCTATTTCTTTTACCAGCCGGGCGGTCAGATTAAAGCTAAGCTCCACCTGGGAAAACCCCAAGGATTTTATTTCAAGAATCAGGCTTTCGGCGTCAGGGCAACGAAAGGCGTTCCAGGAAGTAGAAAGCCCAAAAGCCGGCATGTTACCTAGTTCTCCTTGCCTTCTTTCTCTTTCTTTCGCTGGGTTTCTCGTAATGCTTGCGGTCCCGCAGCTCCCTTAAGATACCCTCCTGTTCGATCTTTTTCTTAAAACGGCGCAATGCCGCCTCAAAAGACTCGTCTCTCTTGACTTCGACCTCTGACAAATTAATCACTCCTTTCCTGTAATTTTAATTTAATGATTAAATATAACACCGTTTTGACATAGTGTCAACTTTAAAAATCCCGCTTTATATTGACTTTACGGATAAAATATGTTACATTCTCCCTATGGCT
>JAPLLP010000086.1:3744-11012 GCA_026387515.1 Candidatus Omnitrophota bacterium
TACATTCTCCCTATGGCTGAATTGATCAAAACAAACGAGGAACTCGAACGGGCAAAAAAAGAATTGGCGATACTCTATGAGATATCCAACGCCATGCGCACTACCTTAAAGCTTGATGAAATCCTATATATAATCCTGACCGGCGTTACCGCCCATATAGGCTTAAGCTTTAACCGGGCAATACTATTCCTCAGTAATGAAAAGAATAACCTCATCGAAGGTAAAATGGCTATCGGCCCGGAGAACGGAGATGAAGCCAACCGCATCTGGACCCGTATAGAAACTGAGAAAACAACGCTGGACGACCTGATCAATGCCTATAAATTCTCTGCCTCGCGGTTCGATTCTGGTTTTAACCAGATGATCCGGCATTTCAAAATACCCCTCAATGAATCAGAGGGCGGCCTCCTGGCCCTTTGCGTATTGGATAGCATGCCACTCCACCTGACCAAAGATAACATCTCGAGCCATCCCAATGATCCGGTCTTACGGCTTCTTAAGACCGAAGAAGTTGCTATTGTCCCTCTTAAGGCAAAAGATAAGGTTAACGGGATCATCGTAGCGGATAATTTTATCACCAAAAAGGGGATAACCAAAGATGACCTGCATATGTTGATCATGCTTGCCAACCAGGCTGGCCTGGCCATAGAGAACTCGCAATTATACGAAAAAACGGTGGTGCGCACGCATCAAGATTCCCTAACCAGCCTCTGGAATCATGGATATTTCCAATTTTTGCTACAGGAAGAGCTGGAGAAAGCCAAGGCCTCTAAAACACCCTTGAGCCTTGTGGCTATAGATATCGATGATTTCAAAGTCTACAACGACAACTTTGGACACCAGGCAGGAGATAAAATATTAAAAGACTTGGCAGGAATATTAAAAGGCTATTCCCGACAGATGGATTCTGTTTGCCGTTATGGCGGAGAGGAATTTACGATTATACTCCCGCAGACCAATAAAGAAGAGGCGTATTTGATTGCCGAACGCCTGCGGCAGACGATTGAAAAATATCCTTTTACTCACGAAGAAATCATGCCGCACCAGAGATTGACCGTAAGCGTGGGTTTAAGTACCTTTCCGGAAGACGGAACGACTCCCGCCCAATTATTGCATTATTCCGACAAAACCCTTTACCAGGCAAAACGAAGCGGAAAAAACAACACCTGCAAACTAATCTTCTTCAATAATGATACCAACCCCTAAACCGTTTGCGCAACCTCTTTTTGCTTATCCTGAGAAAATTTCACCGAGACAATCTTAGAAACCCCTGACTCTTCCATAGTGATCCCATACATCACATTAGCATTAGCTATGGTCTTTTTATTATGAGTGATCACGATAAACTGGGAATCCCTGGTAAAATCCTGCAACACCCTGGAGAACCTATCCACATTAGCCTCATCAAGCGCGGCATCGATCTCATCCAAGACACAGAAAGGCGCAGGCTTAACCTTGAATATGGCAAAGATGAGCGCGATCGCAGCCATGGATTTCTCTCCGCCTGACAATAAAAGTATATTCTGCAACTTTTTCCCCGGAGGCCGACAGACGATCTCGATCCCGGATTCCAGGGGATCCTGCTCGTCAAGCAGGAACAGTTGGCAGTCTCCTCCGTTAAAGAGCAGCCGAAAATAATTTTTGAACTCCACCTGAACCTTTTCGAAAGTTTCGACAAACATCTTCTTAGTGGTGCGGTTGATCTTAAGTATGGCCTCGTGCAGGGATTCTTTTGCCTTAAGTAAATCATCCTGCTGCTGATTCAGAAAATCATAGCGTTTTTTAAGCTCGTCGTATTCCTCGATAGCCACCAGATTAACCGTGCCATAACTATCCAGCTTGTCTTTTAGGTTTTGTATCTGCTCGGCCAATGCCCTTTCGTCAGAGAGTTCCCCGGTATCAGCCAGGGCATCCAGATCTACCTTGTACCCCTGCAATATCCTATCCCGGATACTTGCATACTTGAAGTCCGCATCTTTTGCCTGCATCTGTAGTTCATAGACTCGGTTCTTTACCGAGTCCAGGTTTTTGCGTTCGGAGTCTATCTTCTCCACCACTTCGTCAATAGAACCGGCGATCTGGGCGTATCCGGATTCTTTGTTTTTTAATTCCTCGCTAATAGAATCTAATGCCTTGCGTGATTGCTCGTTTTTCACTTCCAGCTCTTTTATCTGACCATTCAAGAATTCTTTTTTTCTTTCGTTCTCCTGCTCTTCGCCAAGAAAAGCTGATAGAGTATCTTTATCCTGCTGACAGGTATCCTCAAGGATCTTCAAGGTCGCCTGGTCAGAATTTATACGCCTATTCAAATCCTCCAGCTCTGTGCGGATCTGAGTGATCAATACCAGCGCTTCTTCTTTTAAACCGTTATTAGAGCTGATATTATTCTGCTCGTCTAAAATAACCCGCTCAACCCTTTCCTGCTCCAGGCCAAAATCGCACAGTTCCTGCTGCAGCTGACCTAATCTTGCCGCGAGACCGGACATCTCCTGCCTTACCTCATCCAGCTCAAGAGAGATAATCTCTTTTTCTTCCCTGATCTTATTAAACTGGGCCAGGGTATTCTCGTGGTAAGTTTTTTTATTGGCGAGCTGCATCGAAAGTTCGCGCGATTTATCCTCTAATCCGGCAATGGATTTTTCCAGGTCCTGAGAGCGGCCCTGTAGTAATATGACCTCCTGGGACTTCTGGTTTATCTTCTGGGTTATCTCATTAATACCCCGAATGATCTTCTCGGCATCCAGGTCAATAGGTTTGGCCTCGCCTATTAAAGACTTTTTCTCCGCATCCATCGGCTGATTGATCTTTACCACCAGGCCGGTAATTTTCTCATCGGGCATTTTCTCCAAATATACGGTGGCCCGAATAGCTTCCCCCATATCTTCATATTTAGTCTTCACCTGTTCCAAGAATTGCCGGTGGGACTCAAAAGAAATCCTCTTCCTGTCTAATTCTTCGATTTCGGCATTAAGCCTGGCTAAAGAAGACGATAAATCACCTTTCTCGCTTCTGATGGACTCGGCCTGACTATTTAGCTGCGCACAACTTTTTTCCAACCCCTCTAATTCCTGCTTGATTTCATTAAGACTTATTTCGGTAGAGGCAAATTCCTCGTTCACCTTGGCATGCTCTATCTCAAGGCGTTTCTTTCTCGCAGCCAAAACCTGGTTCTGTGAGGCGGACGCGTTGATGGTATTCTTGAGGTTGCTGATTTTAGTAACTATATCCATGGTATGCTTCTTGGCGCCGGCAATATTTTCCAGGGAAACCTTTGCTGCGTGATTAATATTCTGGAGCTCCCGCTCTTTGGTCTGGAATTGCCCGGTTTTTTCGCTGATGATTTTTTCAATACCGGAATATTCCTCTTTGGCTTTGTTTAGTTTTTCTTCATCCACTGTAAGCCTGTTCCTGGTTTGTTGAATCTGCACTATAAGCCGTTCCTTACTAGAGGCGAGTTCTTTTATCCTCTCGCCATTAAATCTGGCGTGCTGCTCATTACTGGCCATAGAGTTATTCAGGCTGTTTATCTCTTCTTTTAAATGCGCTATCTGGCCTTCCAGGCTCCTTAATTCATGCTGTTGACTGGCAATATTGGACTCCTGTTCGTTGATCGCGTTAAATAGCGCGCTCTCTTCTTCCTGGGAGGATTTTAGGCTTTCGGTTACTTCTTCTCTTTGGGCGATAAGCGCTTTTTTCTGCCAAAGCGCCAAGGTAATCTCTTTAGCCTGCAATTCATCAAAGACTTCCTTGTAGCGACGGGCCTTATTTGCCTGGCGTTCCAGGGATCCGATCTGGCGCTTTACCTCAGTCACTATGTCGTTCACGCGCAAAAGATTCTGCTCAGTCTCTTCCAAGTGGCGCATGGTCTCTTTCTTCTGGGATTTATATTTACTGATACCGGAGGCCTCGTCAAAAACCAGGCGCCGGTCTTCCGGGCGAGAACTTAAAACCAGGTCAATTTTACCCTGCTGGATCAAAGAATAACTCTCTGCCCCGATGCCGGTGCCCATCAATAAATCCAGGATATCTTTTAGGCGCACCAACGTCTTATTCAAGAGATATTCGCTTTCTCCGGAGCGAAATATCCTTCGGGTAATTGAAACCTCGTGATGGTCAACCGAGAAAAAACGCTGGGAATTATCAAAGGTAAGCGTAACCTCGGCCATGCCCAGCGGCTCCTTGGATTCCGTGCCGTTAAAGATCACATCCTGCATATCCGAACCACGCAGGGCCTTTACCGACTGTTCACCCAGGACCCAACGGATGGAATCAAAAACATTGCTATTATGCACTATCATATCTTGAGCAATAAAATTATGCGTTTTTTGCACGGATAGATCATAAACCCACTTAATCTAAGGTATTCATAAATACTCTTGGCTAATCCATCTATTTTACCGTGTTCGGAAATAATACTTAAGGCCTCCGACAAACCCTGGCGCGAAGGCAGGCACCTGTTTTCGTAATAAGCCACTAACTTGGGAGCAATCTTTTTGAATCTCTTAAGCTTAATACCGGATAATTTTACCAGAACCTTCAGGCTGGGGTTAATTTCAGGTATTAGATCTAGATTCGGGTTTGACTTAATGTCTAATTCTCTCATCAATTTTAACTTTTCGGATTTTTTCCCTACAAAATTCAATATATTAGCAAGCCGTTTTGCGTTATCATGTCCATAAACATAAACAGAATAATACGGCCTTTTAATTTTTTCCTTTGTATTCGTAGCAGCCTTGAATTTATTCCTTATTACTGATTTTACCCCTACGCGTAAAAGCAGATTGCTTATGCCGCGGGCAAGAGATTCGGAAGCAGTAGAATATTCAAAATAAACAGATTGCTTCCTATTCTTACCTTGTCTATCAATGCGCGCATACCCATCACCTTCAAAAATGGCAGAGAGGAATTCCGCGATCAATTTATCATCACTGCTAAAAATTACGCTGGGAACCGTTTTTTCTTTTGATGACCCAGCAACCTTAAAACATAAACTTGGCTAAGACAGACGAAAAAATTATGACATCCTTAGCGCATTTTTTATAATTAAAGACTTTTGCTTCTACGCCGAATGCTTCGCGAGAGCAGGCTACGAAATCGCTAACCATTTTCTCATCTTCATTAACGAACCAGACCTGATTCTCTTTCGTTGTCCTTCCCTCCGAAATAAGATAACCTAGAAATCTGGCAATTGCGGGAGTCATTTGCCGCGGCAGCTTGATGTATCCGCACGAGCGGGATTTAATACTGGTGATAAATTCGGGTATATGGGATATGCCGTTATTAACCAAAAGACTAACAAAATTTGGTATGCTCATAGCTTGGCCATTTAAAGCCGAAGTTACTACATATTGTGTAGTTTTTAACGCTCCGGACATCTCCGCGTAGCTTGCATAATTATGCCTGATCGCCCGCAGGAAATCTTCTAATTCCTGCGAATAAGGAATAAACATTTGGTCATGTTCTTTGCATTGTCTAAATACTTCAAATAAGTTAATTTCGTTCTTGCTCTTGGCAGTGTTTAACATGCGCGGGACGCTGATCTTTGTACCAACTTTTAGTTGCTCGGCCCTAAGCTCTATGATCTGGCCTTCCTTAATACTGAAAAACGGATGGTAATGGGTGGTGGTAATTTTTTTTCCGGTTCTGGTAGTAACTTCTAAAAGGTATGCCGGAGCTTCTCTCTTGATAAATGCTTGAATGGGGCGATGTTCTATTTTGAGAGTCTCTTGATTCAAAGATAAGATTTCTAATCCCTGCTGGTTTTCATGGGTCATCATACCATCATCTAATCTTTCAGGAGACGCAGAATTTTTTAAAGCCGATTCAACCAGTTCTCCAATCTTGATATTAGCCCCATCCGACAATGTCACCAGAGAATCATAATGCAGGCATTTACCGCAGCCGTTCGGGCCGACCACCGCGGTTACCCCGGGCTCAAAATTAAGCACGGTTTTATTGTAAAACGACTTAAACCCCACCAGCTCAAGTTTTTTAAAGTACATGTGGCCCCCTTCGCAGTAGCGAACACCGGCGCAATTCCTATTAGTAGACGAGTGCTGTTCAATCCAGGCATCAATCTTATCCCTCTTAAACCGCCATTGACCGATTAATTTCACGGCCGGGATCTTGTTATTCCTTAACCATTCATAAATAGTCCGGCGCGTAACCTTGAGGTACGCTGCCAGGTCTTCAATCGTCATAAGATTTCCGGTTACCATAGCTACAATTATAAACCAAAGCCTTTTTTTGTCAAGGAAAATGTTTACATCCTTTTACATTCTTTAACATATAGAGGCAAAAAATAGGGACGGCAAAAACTTCTTGCCGCCCTATTATTTTTTGATTCCTTTCCTATTTAACCGGGCCTGCGCCTGAGGCTCGTTATTATATTAAAGCTTCTGCTGAATCCAGACAATAAGGTCGCCGTCCGCGTCATACACTATATCGCTCAACTTCCAGGTCTCGGCGGGTCCATGGAAATGCGGAATATATATAATGGTCTGTATTTTACCTGCGGCGTCGTATTCAATCGATTTAGCTATCAGATCATCGATCTGATATATAGGAAATGTGGGGGTAGAGTTTGGCGCTGGCGTCTTAATCATGGCACTATAGCCAATCAGGCTGCCAAGGTTATCATACGTTAAATTTGACCTTGTTAGAATAGACGGATGGTCTGTATGATCCGTACCGCTAATTACCATATTTGCTAGTTTCCCAGATGCATCAAATTCCGGATTAGACTGTGTAATAGCCTTAAACAACGCTGATAGGCTCCTATCGCTTCTATAAAAAATAAAGCTCCCTTCGTAAGGCAACGCCTGGAATATACGATCTACGATCCTCTCTCCAGGATTCAATGACACCTCCGTCACTTCATCTGCTTTACCCGCCTGCGTTTTAATAAACTTGCAGGTGGCCACTTCCCGCACAAAAAAAGGCTCTCCGTCCAAAGGACGATATCTATATGCAATGTTATCTACGGTTGTCTTTATTTTTTCAGATGCCCGAGAAGAAATTGTTATATTTTTTATAACGTTGGTGACATTCTGAAAGCTTATATCTTCACTCACGTAATCATAGTACCCTGCTTGAGAAATATACATTTTATAAATAACCCATTTTGGAGCAGGGCCGCTGCTATAGACATACCTGATTATGCCAGTTATATCGTATCGTCCGCTGGCATCACTCACCGCGGTATAGTCATGCGTTCCGTAACCATAGCCATTTGGCTTTAAGGTTAGAGTGATAACTGGAAGCGCCGT
>JAPLLP010000086.1:11024-12781 GCA_026387515.1 Candidatus Omnitrophota bacterium
TGATAACTGGAAGCGCCGTGCCTGCCTGATCCTTAACAACTCCGCTGATTTCAGCGCTAGCGCTGGCAGGAAACAACTGAATATTATAGGCATTCTTGTCATTAAAATAAACAGTGGGGCTTGTAAAGTTTAGATAACCGGAAGCTGAAACAGAAATCGTATAGCCGATCCTGTTAGCCATTCCAGTAACATCATACCAAGGAAGATTCTGGATTGAATAATATCCTGCCGAATTAGTGACCGCTGAAAAATCGTGAGATACTGAAGAAAGTGGATGATAGACTACACGTACTCCCGAAACGGGCTTATTTGTAAATACATCGGTAACATACCCAGAGACGTTTTTGTTAAGCGTGTAAGCATAAGCTGCATTTACACAGGATAAGAATAACATTGGCATTACAAAAAATTTAATAATCTTACTCATCTTGCCCCCTCCTATAACTGTTACTTCAAACAAAAAACCGGAATTGACCCTGTCAATTCCGGCATAAATATCTGTTTTCTACGCCTCCAACGCAAAAAACTTTGCCTTCAATAAAAACTAACTTATTTAGTAAAGTATACACATTAATTGTAAAATTTCAAGGGCAAAACCATATTTTTTGAAAGAACTTTTATTCCGATATGAAACTTATTGAAATTAAATGAGTTAGGTATTTTACCGCTTGAGGGTTTCTTTGAATTTTCTGGTCAGGGTAGGAACGACCTGGAAAAGATCAGCCACGATCCCGTAAGTGGCGTATTTAAAAATAGGGGCTTCCGGGTCTTTGTTGATGGCAACAATGATTTTTGACGCGGACATTCCTACGATATGCTGGATCTGGCCGGATATCCCGCAGGCAATATAGATTTTGGGAGCAACGGTACGGCCGGTCTGGCCCACCTGGTGCGAATAAGGCATCCAGCCGGCGTCAACTGCCGCGCGGCTTGAGCCTACTGCCGCGCCTAAAACGTGCGCCAGCTCTTCCAATAACTTAAAATTCTCCGGGCCTCCCATGCCGCGTCCCCCGGAAACGATAATATCAGCCTCGGATAAATTTACCAGCGACTCGATCTCTTCTACTATATCCAGAAGTTTGGTACGCGAAAAATAAAGCGAGCTAGCAAAACTCTCGCGGATAACCTTACCCTTCCTGCGTTTATCCGGCTCCATGGGTTGCATCACCTTATGGCGCACTGTAGCCATCTGCGGCCGGAAATTAGGGCTGATAATAGTAGCCATGATATTACCGCCAAAGGCCGGACGGGTCTGTAAAAGGATCTTTTTCTCCGGATCGATATCTAAACCGGTACAGTCTGCGGTAAGGCCTGCCTTGATCTTGATCGCCACGCGCGAGATCAAAGACCTGCCGATAGACGTGGCCCCGCAGAGCACGATCTCAGGCTTATGCTTCTTAATCAACTCCACTAAAATATTAGTATATGGTTCATCCTGGAAATTGGCTAATTCCGGCGCCTCTACCAGATAAATATTATCCGCGCCGCGAAAGATCAGCTCATCTAATTGATCATCTAATTGGTTGCCGATCAAAACACCACTCACCTGACAATTAAGTTTCTTAGCCAACTCCTGGGCCTTGCCTAAAAGCTCATAAGCCACCGACTGGACCTTGTTATTTTTTTGCTCGATAAAAACCCATATCCCTTTATAATCTTTGATATTCGACAGGTCACATTTAGCCGGGGTCTTTTCCAGCAATACCGCCTTGAATTTACAGGCCGGCACGCAGGCGCCGCAGAGCGTGCATTTATTC
>JAPLLP010000071.1 GCA_026387515.1 Candidatus Omnitrophota bacterium
GGCGCAAAAATTGGGTTATGGGATGAGCAGAAGGCAACCTTTGAAATAATTACCGCGATTAAACGCGCGGGAGCGGATTTAATTATTACATATCATGCGAAGGACATTGCGAGATGGCTAAAAGAACAATAAATTCTAAATTATTCGGTGAGGCGCAAAAATATTTTGTGGGTGGGGTCAATAGCCCTGTGCGCGCTTTTAGTTATGTGGGCGGCGATCCGCTTATAATTAAGAAAGGCTATGGTTCAAAAGTTTATGATCACGATGGTAATAAATATATCGATTACGTGCTTTCGTGGGGCAGCCTGATTCTAGGTCATGCGTTCTCTGAAGTTGTGGATGCGGTTAAGGTCGCTGCTTGCGACGGTTTGAGTTTTGGAACGACAAATATAAAAGAGGTGGAATTGGCAAAATTAATACGGAAAGCAATACCGTTTGTAGAAAAGATAAGGTTTGTCAATTCTGGCACAGAAGCTGTGATGGGCGCTGTGAGGCTTGCTCGAGGATATACAGGAAGAGACAAGATCGTAAAATTTGAGAACGCTTATCACGGGCACGCCGATTATCTGCTTACAAAAAGTGGTTCCGGCCTCGCGACGCTTGGCATTCCTTCGAGCGCTGGTGTCCCTAAAGATTTTGCGAAACATACGATTATTACTCCGGCGAATAATGCAAATGCCATTGAAGCCGTCTTTAAAAGATACGGCCGTAAGATTGCGGCTGTGTTGGTCGAGCCGGTAGGAGGCAATTACGGCGTTTTGCCTCCTGATATAGAATTCTTAAAGAGACTTAGAGCCCTGACGGCAGAATATGGGGCGTTGTTAATATTTGATGAAGTCATTACCGGTTTTCGTTTCAGTTTTGGTTCATTTGCTCGAAATATCGGGGTGACTCCGGACCTAATTATTTTAGGGAAGATCATCGGCGGAGGGTTACCGATAGGCGCCTATGGTGGCGGAAGAAGAGTGATGGATAAACTGGCTCCGCTGGGAAAAGTCTACCAGGCATCAACATTTTCCGGGAATCCTGTTGTTATGCAGGCGGGTATAACAACGCTTAAGGTGTTGGCTTCATCTAGGGCAAAATACAAGCAGCTAGAAAGATTCACGGAATTTTTAAGTAGTGCTATTGAAAAGGCGGCAAGGTCGCGAAATATCGATTTAAAAGTGTGTCGGTTTGGGTCTATGTTTAGCATGAAGTTTGAGAAAAAAGATAACTTTAAAAAGTTCTACAAAGATATACTTCATGCTGGGGTATATTTCGCGCCTTCAGAATATGAAGCAAACTTTTTGTCTTTTGCGCATAGCAAAAAAGATGTAGAGAATACAGTACAGGCGATAAAATTAGCCCTACATAAAATAAATTAGGAGGTGATTTTGGAGAATATTAATTATGAAGATTTAAAGGCACGTGGGTTTCTAAGGCAAAAACAAGAAGGATTCTTTCTGTTGAGAACCCGGATGTCATCAGGTGTATATAGGAAAGAACAGCTGGATAAAGTAAACACAATAGCCCAAAGATTCGGCCGAGGTTTTGTGCATTTGACAGTACGTCAGGGTATAGAGATTCCATTTATTAGGCTTGAAGATATCCCTCAAGTTGAAACAGAGCTTAAAAGTGCAGGAGTAGAGGCTGGTACTTCTGGAGCGCGGCTTAGGACTACTACTGTTTGCCCCGGCAATAACTGGTGCAAGCAAGGCTTAATAAACACATTTGTCCTATCTGAAAGGATTGAGAAGGAGCTTGGCCTGAAGTGTGGTTTAGATTTACCACATAAATTTAAAATAGCTATTTCCGGCTGCCCCAACACTTGTACTCGTCCGCAGGCAGCAGAGATAGGGGTACATGGAATAAGTGGGGGTTATACCATTTATTTAGGTGGCTGTGGCGGAAAAACTCCGCGTACTGGTTTTAAACTAGAACGCTCCTTTACAGAGGATGAGGTTTTATCCATCGTTGCTAAGGTAATTAAATTTTATAAGGAACACGCCAAGCTCAGGCAGAGGCTTGCTTTGTTGATCGAAGAATTCGGGAAGGATAATTTCTTAAATGAGATTGCGTCATAAGGCATAGTTTTGTAGATAATGAATGATTTACTTGACAAGGGTAGGGGGGTATGGTATGCTTAAGATAAAAGGAGGCAGATAATGAATCAACTTACTACCCATATAGAACAATTGGTTTTTCTTAAGAAGATTGAAGGTCAGGTTCGAGGAATACAGCGGATGATTGAGGAGAAAAAGTATTGCGTTGATATTATTACTCAAATTTCATCTATAGTAGGGGCTTTGCGCAGGGTAGAAAATCAGATATTCAAAAAGCATATTGAAGGCTGTGTGACTAATGCTTTAAAAGGAAGATCAGAAAGAGAGAAGAAAGAAAAGATTTCCGAAGTTGTAGACCTTGTATTTAGGTTGAGGTGATCTTCTATATGAATAAATTCTTCAAAATTTTAATAGCAGGAGTATTTCTTACAGGTTTCATAACTTCTGTTATCTGTTTGGTTTGTAGTCCTCGTATTGCTATGGGCTGTTGTCATAATAAAGCTCAACCTTAATCTGCTGGTATTTTGACTGGCCGGTAAGCCTCAGCCCCGCAACCACCTGCTTATTTTTAATCGCATCAATCAGCGTATTAATGTCGGAATAATTCACAATCGAAAGCTCATTAAGTGTGGAGAATTTTTTTGTAAAATCCGGGGCGAAGGCAAGCTCATTTACAATCCCCAC
>JAPLLP010000307.1 GCA_026387515.1 Candidatus Omnitrophota bacterium
ATTGCAATCTTGCTTTGTTTGGCAATGCGAATACCTTTTATCTTTTTAGAGTTTACTGCAGGAATATTTACATTCAACAAAGTTGCGCAAGGTAAACCTTTGTTACTAATTATTGATTTGGCCAGCCTTCTAGCAAACGTAGCCGCAAAGCTATAATTCGGATTCACGAAAGTCGCCAGTGAAATTGCAAAAGAAGGAATCCCCAAAATTGCACCTTCTGTCGCCCCGGAAACTGTTCCTGAATACAACACACTATAACCAACGTTCGGGCCCAAATTGATACCCGAAACAACCAAATCCGGCTTTTTCTTCAGAATCGCACCTATCGCAAGTTTAACACAATCTGCTGGGGTTCCGGTAGTAGCGTATCCAAAAAATTTTCCGTTTCTCTTTACCTCTTTAACCCTGAGCGGATCTGATAAGGTAATCGCATGCCCCACTGCGCTTCTTTCAGAATCAGGAGCAACAATTGTTACTTTACCAATCTTGCTTAAAGATTCGTATAATGCGCGAATGCCTTCTGAGTAAATCCCGTCATCATTGGTTAGTAGAATATTCATCCTTAATCCTTTTTATCGTAATAATCCGTGCTTTCTATTATCTTTCTTCCTTCTTCGTAAACCGTAGCTGTCCACAAATCAGCAAAGTGCACTAATAGGGTAAGCGGCATTTCATGATGCGCCACCTCTTTATTCCCCTCTACATACTGGCCATCATGGTAAAGAATCGCCTGTGCTTCAGAGTCGGATAAAGGAATATATTTGGCAATCAAGTATAAGCTGCGCGTAGCCAAATTCATATAAACCTCATCTGGGTTAATTTTATAGGTCATATTCCTTTTCTCAATCTCCCACTGGTTATCGTTCTTAAGATATCTGGGTTTCCCGGGCATGCCGATTTTTCCCACATCATGTAGTAGCCCAACAATCACACATGACTCCTCAGATATTTGAGGCGCAAGTATTTCTCTAAATTTTAAAAGCGACTCTGCAACGCCAACGCTGTGCTCCAAAAGTCCGCCTTCTTTGTTAAGATGGAATTTCGTACTAGCAGGACTGACAAGCCAAGAGGTGTCTTTTTCAAGCATATCAATGAAAATATCAAAATCGCTCCTACGATTGACAACTTTATTTCTTAACAATTCATACCGCTGCTTAATGTTACTCAATTTGGTATTTCTCCTTAAAATATCTTTTAAAGTTTTTATCATTTGAGCCTCGCACTAACTCCGAAGCTTGCATAATAAATAACTCACTTTTAAGATCTGGAGACGCTATCCCCATGTAACGACTCCATTCTTCACAGATTGCATCATTTCCGTCATGATAAACTAAGCCAAAAAAACATTTTTTTAGCTTCTTTTCTTTCTTTAACGCTCTGGCAAAAGCGTGATTCCTTAAACATTGATGATTTTCTTTAAAAGGACACTCTTCTACTTCTAACTGTAAGCCTGGGAAATCTAATTTTAAATCATTAAATTGATTAAAATAGATTCGAGCAGATCTATTTCTGTTTTTAATCTGCAAACAGCATTTACCGTAATCTTCATATAATGAAGCCCTGCTTTCACAAATTGTCTTAACTTCTCCTTTGCTACTAGATAAAGCACCATTACAAGAAGCAAAAAACTCGGTAAATTTTATCTCAATTAAAAAAGCATAAGCATTTTTGTCAATTCCCCGAGCCAATCTCCCTCCGGTTGATATTCAAACGAAAAATTCGTAATTTCCTTTATTCTTGTTCCAGAGATATTAGTTAATTTATCAATTACAATGCCACTTTCATTTTTTAAAAGTGGATAAAATAAATTAAAACCAAAAACCTGTGAAGAGCGTACATGGTTTATATATTCGTGAAAAGGTATAGATTTATCAAAAGCATACTGCAAAAATCCGTGTTTTAACGGTGGGTATAAATTGTCAGAGATGTCATAGTACTGCCATTTTTTTTTCTTATTTAAAGATGGGAGAAATTGAACTTCTTCTTTAAAATGAATAAGATGATCCATCATCCTCTCTTCGAATTCTTTGCTTCTTTGAGTATCTTTTCTGCTCACTTAAACTCCCTTATTTATTAAGTTTTTTAATATATTGCTCAACTACCTTTTTAATTTTAACCTTTAATTCTCTTGGCTCAGCCACCGTTATATGCGGAATCCAGTGCTTGATAGTATTTATAACTTCTTCATACTGACATGCCATACATTCAACAACCAGCGAGCCATCTTTATTCTCTTTTTTTATCTTCTGTAGCGGAAAGTACTTCTTTTGCTTAAAGAAATGCGCTACCTCTTTGTCAATCTTGAGCGTAATTTTTTTATCCCGCTTCTCAGAAAACCAGATATTTACGCTATTATCCAGAATTGCCTTTAAATTCTCGGGTTCAACAAAATACTCCTTCAAGACTTCGACCGCCTTAATCCTGTCTAACCGTAACTTAAGCAACCAATCCTTACCATCAACCTGCGCTAAAAGATACCAGAAACCATCATAAAAAATTATCTTTAAAGGATGTAGCTTAAAAATTTTCTCTTTATCTAAGGCCTGGTAATTAAGAGTTACCTTGTGGCTTTCATCAATGGCGCCTTCTAGGTCGCCAACAAACGGATAGTCTTCCTTAAGTTTT
>JAPLLP010000327.1:0-584 GCA_026387515.1 Candidatus Omnitrophota bacterium
GCGTCGCTAATTATTATAACAATCGAGATATAAGGATAGAAGAACAGCCTATGCCTAAGATCGGCCCGGGAGAGCTTCTGGTCCGGGTTGAGGCTTCAGGTGTCTGCGGCAGCGATGTCATGGAATGGTATCGGCTGCATAAGGCCCCGTTGATCCTGGGGCACGAGGTTGCCGGCGTAATCGAGGAAGCCGGGGGAGCCTTATGCGGGTATAATAAAGGTATGCGCGTTACCCTAGCCCATCATGTTCCGTGCGGGGTGTGCCATTATTGTAAGAATGGGCATGAGGCGGCTTGCGAAACTTTGCATAAGACCAATTTTGACCCCGGAGGTTTTTGCGAATACCTGCGCCTGCCAAGTATAAATATTGAAAAAAAAGGGGTTTTCATTTTACCCGAGACTCTATCTTTTGATGAAGCTACGCTTGTGGAACCACTGGCCTGCGTGTTAAGGGGGCAGAGGATCGCCGGGTTTAAAAAAGGGCAATCTGTCCTGGTAATCGGTAGCGGTATAGCAGGATTACTACATATTCTTCTGGCAAGGGCTAACGGAGCGGGGCTGATAGTCTCAACCGACGTTAGGGAG
>JAPLLP010000327.1:701-1592 GCA_026387515.1 Candidatus Omnitrophota bacterium
GTATACTCCGGAAAAATTGCGCACCCTTAACCATGATCGGCTTGCGGATTTGGTTATTGTTACTTCCGGAGCGGATTCCGCCATACAGCAGGCTTTAGGGTCAGTGGGGTTAGGCGGTACCATATTATTTTTTGCCCCTTCAAGTACCAATGCCAAAATCCCCATTCCTTATAACGATCTGTTCTGGCGCAATGAGATAACCTTGACCAGTTCTTATGCTGCCAGTCCGGGTGAATATCTAGATGCCCTGGAATTGATATCAAGCGGTAAGGTTAAGGTTTCCTCTTTGATTACGCATCGTCTGGGGCTTTCGCAAATACAGGAAGGTTTCAGGTTAGTTGAAGAGGCCAAGGAATCAGTCAAGGTGATTATTCACCCGCAACAATAACACGGGGGGTAATATGGATTGGGGAATGAGTAACCGCATGAGCAGGATTTTTAATCCCAAGGACGGACGGGCAGTGATGCTGGCCGTGGATCACGGGTATTTCTTAGGCGCGATAAGCAGGCTTGAAGAGCCTAATAAAACTATTACGCCGCTTATTCCCTATGTGGATAGCCTTATGTTGACCCGCGGAGTCTTGCGTAATTGCGTTGGAGCGCAGAATAACATTTCGGTGGTATTAAGGGTTTCCGGAGGTAACAGCGTGCTTAAAGAAGATTTGTCGAACGAAGAGGTTACCGTATCTATGGAGGAAGCGTTGAGGCTTAATGTTTCGGCTGTGGCGTTATCCATTTATCTTGGTTCGGAGAATGAACACCAGACCCTGATGGCCCTGGCTAACCTGGTTAATGCGGCAGAAAATTATGGCATGCCGGTTCTGGCAGTTACGGCAGTAGGGAAGGAGCTTGAAAAGAGGGATGCCAAGTTTCTTTCTACGGCAAGCCGCA
>JAPLLP010000327.1:1614-5076 GCA_026387515.1 Candidatus Omnitrophota bacterium
GCAAGCCGCATAGCGGCTGAAATGGGCGCGCGCATCGTCAAGACCTATTATTGCGAAGATTTTGAAAAAGTAGTTAATTCCTGCCCTGTCCCGATAGTGATCGCCGGAGGGCCAAAGATGAAGAGTGAATACGATGTTTTGGATATTACTTACCAGGCGTTATCCCGCGGGGCAAAAGGGGTGGATATGGGTCGTAATATCTGGCAATCCCGCTGGCCTATAGCTATGGTTTCTGCCGTGCGGGCAATCGTGCATGAGGGGTTAAATACCGATTCGGCCTTTGCCCTGTTTAATAAACTAAAAGATGAGAGTTAAAAGAAACAAGGGGTTTTTGGGTTTTTTCTTTTTTGTCTGTTTGACGGCTCTTCCGGTTTTTGCCTTTGGCCAGAACCACGGAGATAAAAAACATGAGTTGGTGATTTTTTATTCTCCCAGCTGCCATGAATGCGCAAAGCTGAAAAGCCAGATCATGCCGCAAATAGCCAATAAATTCCGCGGGCAACTATTAGTAACCTATTATAGTATTGATGAGATCGCTAGTTACAAGATGCTCCTTTCTTTAGAAGAACAATATAAGGCGAGCATCAAGAATGTGGTGCCGATTTTGTTTCTGGAGGGGCATTTCATGGAGGCAGGTGATAAGCCGGCAAAGGCCGTGGAAAGCTTCGTTGAAAAATCTATCCGCACCTCGATTGCCCAGGAAAAGGCCTTAAATGATATCGATCTCTTAGAGCGTTTTAAGGCTTTTAAGCCCGCGGTAGTCTGCGGCGCCGGTTTGATCGACGGGATTAACCCTTGCGCCTTTACGGTTATCGTGTTTTTTATCTCTTTCTTGGCCTTGCAGGGTTATCGCAGAAAAGAGCTGGTTGCCATCGGAGGAGCGTTTATCCTTTCGGTATTCTTAACTTATCTGCTTATCGGGGTGGGGCTTTTCGGCTTTCTTTTTAGCCTGAAAACCTACTGGGTCTTTATGAGGGTTTTGAATATTGGTATCGGTTTGTTCAGTATCACCCTTGGGTGCCTTGCCCTTTATGATTTTTTTAACTTCAGGAAGAACCGCGATACGGAAAATTTACTTTTACAGTTACCTCCGGCAATAAAAAACCAGATCCATAAGGTAATAGGATTACATTATCGAAAGACCGCGTCAGGGGAGAGGGCCGCGGCCGATAAAACAACCCTGTTTAGATTGATCTTAAGCGCCCTTATAACCGGATTTTTAGTTTCGTTGCTTGAGGCAGTATGTACCGGCCAGACCTATCTACCGACAATAGTTTTTGTGCTTAAGACCACCCCTTACAAATTAGTCGCTTTTTTATATCTGGTAATTTATAACCTTATGTTTATCATTCCGCTGATTATAATTTTCATTTTGGCTCTTTATGGCACAACCTCGGGGCAGTTCTCCTATTTTCTTAAGAAAAACATCCTGAAGATAAAGTTGCTCATGGCGGCCTTGTTTTTTGCCCTAGGTTTATTCTTGATCTGGAGGGTTTAAATCTTGGGCTTAAAGCCCTTGACAAGCGGGATTTTTGTAGTAGTTTATCACTTTATAACCCCCAATCCTATCGGATGGATTGGGGTTCGCAACTGCGAAGGAGGTACATATGAAGAAATTGAATCTGGTATTCTCTATTTTGTTCGGATTATTTTTTCTCTCAGTAGTTTATGCCGCTGATAATCCGCCGGTTAACCCTCAGGTTAATGCTCAAGCCAAGGATGAGGAAACCCATGTCTGGACTTTTGGGAAGATTAATGAAGGAGAGGTAGCAAAACACGAGTTTGTATTAAAGAATGAATCCAAGGCGGTAATGAATATTAAGGAAGTAACTACTTCTTGCGGGTGCACTACGAGCAAATTGCAAAAATCGGTATTGGATCCTAATGAAAGCACTGTTGTTGAAATAAGTTTTAACAGTAAAGGTTTTAATGGTGCGGTGCAAAAATATGCTTATGTTAAAACCGATAATACAGATGCCATTAATCTATTAAGCATCGACGGTAAAATAGGCAAGTCTCTGCCTACTCCTGAGGCTCAGGCCGCCAACGTTCAGTCTCTCGATAACTCCATCCTTAAAATTGACATTAAGGGGGAGGTAATAAAACAGGATGCGCTAAGCAAATAATATTTTATTACCCCCAATCCTATCGGATGGATTGGGGTTCGCTACTGCGAAGGAGGTTGGTTAAGATGTTTTTCTTGCAATTACGTATGTGGATTTTGGTCACTATATTATTCGGGATTATCTACGCGGTCCTGGTAATGCTGGGGACTACCTTTTTCCATGTGGGCGGCTTTACTTTTTACCTTATCCTTTCCCTGGCAATGATGCTTATCCAGTATATACTGGGGCCAAAGATCGTGGAATGGACCATGCGCATAAAATACGTCAGCCGCAAAGACTACCCGAGGCTTTTCGATATGGTAGAAAGCCTGGCTATGCGCGCGCAGATCCCTGTGCCGCGCATCGGGATTGCCCAGATAGTTATCCCTAATGCCTTTGCCTTTGGCCGCAGTTTGCGGGACGGCCGGGTATGCGTGACCGAAGGGATAATCCGGCTTTTAGATGAAGATGAGCTAAAGGCGGTGCTCGGGCATGAACTGACCCATCTGAAGAACCGCGATGTCTTGACTATTACTTTGTTATCGGTCATCCCTATGGTTATGTACAGGATCGCCTGGCAGTTTCTCTTTTACGGCCGCAGGCGCGATGGAAGGGGAGGTAATACTATATTGATCGGCCTGGCAGCGTTTATATTTTATTTTATCACCAATTTATTGGTGCTTTATGCCTCGCGCATACGCGAGTATTTTGCCGACCGCGGTTCCATACTCTTGGGTAACCAGCCCGCGACCTTGGCCTCAAGCCTGTATAAGCTGGTTTATGGCTCTGCGCGCATTGATAAAGAATCCCTGAAGGAAGTAGAGGGCCTTAAAGCTTTTTTTGTCAATGATCCCTCCCAGGCCTTACATGAGATCCGCGAATTGTCACAGCTTGATCGGGATAAGAGCGGCACTATAGATGCCCAGGAATTGGCGCTTTTAAGAAACAAGAATGTGCGTCTGGGGTTTGGCGACAAAATGATGGAGCTCCTAAGTACCCATCCGAATATGCTTAAGCGCATAAAGCAACTTTCTACCTACAAAGTTTAAGCTATCTATTTTCTTGTTTTGTCCTGAGGGGCGCTTTTAAAAGCGCCCCTTGTCTTTTCATAACTCTCTGTAAATAAAATAGTTAAGTCTTAACTAGAATTGAGTGCTTGACAAGACATGGATTACGGGTTATACTTAATGAGTAGTAAGTTTGCGCAAAAGGGCGATTCCCTGAATGCGGAGGTTGTTTTGTCCGCTGGGTTTAAAGGAAGGGAGCTTTTTTTGCGGGAAAAAAGAGAAGTTAGAGTTATTTTTTAGCCGAGAAGCCAACACTTAATATTTTGGTTATTTCGGTTTTTTATTCTCTG
>JAPLLP010000327.1:5110-10442 GCA_026387515.1 Candidatus Omnitrophota bacterium
CTGGACCGCAGGTTGCGCATACTCTGGATGAATGGGCAGCAATCTGATTGGTTTGGTTCATTGAGCAAGCTGCGCGGAAAAAATTGTTATCGTTGTTTTGAGCACCGTAGCCACCCTTGTAATGGTTGTCCAACTGTAAAGGTCTTTAAGACCGGTAGGATCCATAAGGCAAACCGGACCGGCACCACCAAGGATGGCTTGAAACGCTATTACCAGTTGACTGTAAGTCCTATTAAAGACGCTTCTAGCAGAGTTGCCTATGCCCTTGAACTGGTGCAGGATGTGACGCGTAAAGTGCTCTCGCGCAGGAAAGAACGTTTACTGAGATTGAAATTGCGTAAGTCGATGGTCAGCCTTTCGTCCATTAATCGAAAACTGCATCAGAAGATTTCCGTGTTAGAGGATTTTTCCCGGCGTATAGTCAAACTGGAGAACATGTTTAAAGAGAAATATCATCGTAAGATAGATGAACTGACCAATGTGAAAGAGGAGCTCAAGGATATTATCAAACTTAATCACGTCGTCGCCCAAGAACTGGATTCTATAAAAGTTTTTTCGCTGGTTACCAAGCTTACCTGTTCTTTAATGCATACCCAGGCCTGTATCCTGCGTTTTTATAACGAAGAAGATAAGACCCTGATCGCCAGCGCTACCCACGGTTTTAGCGAGCAACTGGCAGATAAGATGATGGTGGTCAAAATGGGTGAATCTATCTGCGGGAGGGTCGCTAAGTCAAAAAAGCCCATAGTTGTGCAAAATATTGAAAAAGAGTCGCGTTTGAGTAATCCACAGGTGTTGACAAAAGAGGGTTTTTGTTCCCTGGTCTGCGTGCCGGTTTTATTTCAGCATAAGATAATAGGCGTATTGTCAACCTTTTCTAAGAAAAATACAAACTTTTCCAAAGAAGATATTTCAGTGCTTGAGGTATTCGCTTCTCAGGCGGCAGTGGCGGTGTATGAGGCGAAATACTACGAGAATACCTATCTTAATTATTTTAATACTATACATGCCCTGGTTTTGGCCATTGAGGCCAGGGATCCCTATACCCGAGGCCACACCGAAAGGGTCACCAATTATTCATTGCAGGTTGCCCGCGTAATGGGATTATCCAAGAAGGAGCAGGAACTCCTGCGTTATGCCAGCGAGATGCATGATTTGGGAAAGATCGCTATACCCGATTCGGTGTTGAATAAGCCGGGCAGGCTTACCCCGGAAGAGCGGGCTGTCGTCGAGATCCACCCGGTCAAGGGCGCTGAGATGCTTGCGCCTTAGGATTTCTTAAAGATGGCCATACCCATTGTGCGGCACCACCATGAGCGTTTCGACGGCACCGGATATCCTGACGGGTTGGAAAGGCATAATATACCTGTTATGGCGCGCATTTTGGCTTGCGCTGATTCTTTTGACGCTATGACTTCGGATAGGCCATACCGTAAGAGAAGGCTTACCACAGACGAAGCCCTGTACGAGATAAAAATTAAAATCTTTTTGTGAAAACCCTCATGTCAGAATCCCCGCGGTAGTGAAGAATCATTCTAAATAACTCCTTATGCGCTAATAACTTGTGCATTGACAAAACCGCCAATTTGCTATAAAATGTACCTCTATGGAAATCAACGAAATACTACAACAGAGAGAGTCTAAATTGGCCTCTCTAAAGGGTAAGAGTGTTTCTGCCTTCGCCAGCCCCGCTTTTGCGCGTGCCCCAATCGGTGAGGCGCTTGCGGATTTTAGCGAAGGAAAGGCTGTGTCGGTCTGCGGAAGGGTCATATCCCGGCGCTTGCATGGAAAGGTTATATTTGCTGACCTGCGCGATTCAACCGGTAAGATCCAGCTTTATATAAAATCGGATATTGTGGGTAAAGAGCCGTTTAGCCTTTTCCAGGATGATATCGATATCGCGGATTTTATCCAGGTAAGAGGGGAACTATTTAAGACCCATACTCAAGAACCGACGGTCAAGGTCACTGATTTTTCTGTTCTCACTAAAACGCTCAGGCCCCTACCGGAGAAGTGGCATGGTCTTAAGGACGTTGAGCTGCGTTACCGCCAGAGATATCTGGATTTGATTGCCAACGAAGAGATCAGGGAGGTTTTTTTAAAGCGTTCCCGTATTATAAGCTCGATCAGGAAATTTTTGGATGAGAAGGGATTCCTGGAAGTAGAGACCCCGATGATGCACGGTATCGCCGGAGGCGCGGCCGGACGGCCGTTTAAGACGCATCATAATGAATACGATATGGACCTTTATCTGCGCATTGCCCCGGAACTTTATCTTAAGAGATTATTGGTTGGGGGGTTGGATAAGGTATATGAGATAAACCGCAGCTTCCGCAATGAAGGCGTTTCTACCCGGCATAATCCTGAATTCACCATGCTTGAGGTCTACGAGGCCTATTCTAATGTCGAAGGGATGATGCGGCTTACGCAGGAACTGATTGTTTCTGCCGCCAAAGAAGTTTTTGGAAAAACTAACTTTGCTTTTGGGGATAAGTCTTTTGATTTGGCAGGAGAATGGCGGGTAGTCTCTTTTGCCAAAGTGGTCAAGGAAAAATTCGGCATCGAGCCCGGCCAGGAACCGGATCAGATGCTTAAATTATTAAAGGAAAAAGGCTTTGCCCGGGATGCGGCGAAATTAACCCGGTCTCAGATCGCCAAAATCATCGAAGAGATACTTGAACAGGATATGAGCGCGGATCCCACTTTTGTTATTGATTATTTTACCTCTTTATGTCCTCTGGCTAAAACCAAAAAAGAAGATCCTCTGATTTCCGAGAGATTTGAATTATACATAGCTGGTTTTGAAGTGGGTAATGCCTATACGGAGCTGCATGATCCCGTTGAGCAGCGTGAGCGTTTTGAAGAAGAAATCAAAGATCTTGACCCCTCGGAGAAAAAGGTCGTGGACGAGGATTATTGCCTGGCCCTTGAGCATGGCATGCCTCCGGCAGGCGGATTAGGCATAGGGATAGACAGGATGGTTATGCTTTTGACGGGGCAGACCTCCATACGCGACGTGATATTATTCCCTCTTTTAAGGCCGGTGGAATAAGATGAGGACAGAACTTTTTATTGCCTGGCGGTACCTGGTAACCAAGAGGAAAGAAAAATTTATTTCTCTCATCAGTATTATTTCTATTCTGGGGATAGCAATAGGGGTGATGGCCCTGATCGTGGTGTTCGCGGTGATGACCGGTTTTGACCGGGACTTGCATGATAAGATCGTGCGGAATTATTCCGATATCGTAATCAATAATTACGCCACTATTGATAATAAAGGCTTTGATTCGCTGCTGGGCTTGATCGCGCCTAATCCGCACGTGGTAGGGATCAGCCCTTATGTGCAGGGGCAGGTATTGATCAAGAATGACCGGCGTTTTTTTGCCGTGGGTTTAAAAGGGATTAACCCTTTAACCGAGCCGCAAGTCACGCGGATAGACAAGTACCTGGTTAAGGGGGATCTTGGCACCCTGGAAGACGGTTGCGTCATAGTCGGAAAAGAGCTGGCCTTAAGCCTCGGCTTAAGGATTGATTCAAAACTGACCCTGCTTTCTCCGCAGGGTAAGGAATATAGCTTGAAGGTATCCGGGGTTTTTAATTCCGGTATGTATGATTATGATCTGAACTTGGTTTTAGTTAACATAAAGACCGCCCAGGATATATTCGCGATAGGCCAGCAGTATACTGCCGTGGCCGTAAAACTGGATAATCATTATCTGGCTCCCCTGATAAAGAAAGAGCTGGAGCAGGTATTGGGCCTGGATTATGGCCTGAAGACCTGGATGGAGGCAAACCAGAATTTTTTTGCTGCGTTAAAACTTGAGAAATTGACGATGTTTATTATCCTGACCCTGATAATACTGGTTGCTTCTTTTAATATCATCAGCACCTTGATAGTGATGGTGGTGGAGAAGACCAAGGATATAGGTATATTAAAGGCCTTGGGGATGCGCCACGGGGACATCCGTAAGATATTCACCCTGTTTGGGATGATCGTCGGCTCAACCGGTATAACTTTGGGGGCTTTGGGCGGTAGCGGGCTCTGCGCGCTGCTTAAGAAATACCAGTTTATAAAGTTACCGCAGGATATCTATTATATCGACCGGCTTCCGGTGGCGATCGAATTTTGGCCTGATATTTTTCTTATTATTAGTTCGGCAATGCTTATTGTTTTTATCGCAACGGTGTATCCGGCAGCTAAAGCCTCAAGCCTTAGGCCGGTTGAGGCGCTGAGGTATGAATAATGCTTGAGGCAGTGGACATCCATAAGATTTATTCCAGCGGCTCCAAGGATTTTCATGTCTTAAAGGGCATAGATCTAGTTGTCGAGAGCGGTAAGTTTATCGCGATCCTCGGGCCTTCGGGCGCGGGTAAATCCACGCTTCTGCATATTTTGGGAGGGCTGGATGTGCCTACGCAAGGCAAGGTCATCTTTGATAAGAGTCAACTTCATAAATTAAGCGACGCCGCCCTTAGCCGGGTGAGAAATGAAAAGATCGGTTTTGTCTTTCAGTTTTATCACCTATTGGGTGAGTTTAATGTTCAGGAAAACGTGATGATGCCCGGACTTATCAGGGCAGAACCTAAGAGCTCGCGAGCCCAGTTAAAAAGCAGGGTGCAGGGATTACTGGATGCGGTAGGGCTTAAAGAAAGGGCCGCGCATTTTCCCTCTCAGCTATCCGGAGGAGAAAAACAGAGGGTGGCTATAGCCCGGGCGCTGGTCAACCGTCCGAAATTGCTTTTGTGCGATGAGCCCACCGGGAACCTGGACTCCGAAACCGGCAGCGGCATCGTAGCTTTGTTGAAGAAGATAAATACCGAAGAAGGCGCGACAATAGTTTTGGTTACGCACAATCTGGAATTAGCGAAACCCGCGGACAGGATATATCATCTAAATAATGGGGTGTTGGTGAACTAAGTTTAGTGTTCGCTGCTGCTTAACCCCCAATCCTATCGGATGGATTGGGGTTCGCTACTGCGACGGTGACGGCGTTTTTGAGGGGATCCGTTCTTATAATGGTCTAGTCTTCAAGCTCAAAGAGCATATCGACCGCCTTTATGAATCCGCGCACTCCATTATGCTCAAGATCCCTATGTCTAAGGATGAGTTAATCAGGAAAGTCATTCTTACCCTTAAAGAGAATAAGCTTAAGGATGCCTATATCCGGCTGGTGGTTTCGCGCGGCGAAGGTGATCTGGGGCTTGACCCTCGTAAATGCTTTAAAGGCCCTTCGATAATTATCATTACCGATAAGATTGCTTTATATCCGGCGAGATACTATAAGGAGGGATTAAGGATCGTCACGGTGCCTACGGTGAGGAACTTGCCCGA
>JAPLLP010000225.1 GCA_026387515.1 Candidatus Omnitrophota bacterium
ATACATGCCAATCATGGCGTTTTCTCCGCCTGACTTTTTTCTTAAGCCGTACTGGACACCATCAAATCTAGCCAGATTGGAGCTGGCTTCAGCTGTGGCCAAGATATAATACACCGGTACCGCATATTCGGTGTGCGGGAGCGATACCTGCGATTGCTTTGCGCCCAGGCTTTCTAATTTCTTTATAGCTTCCTCTACGATTGTTTTTACTTCCGCATCCATCCCCTGCACAAAATATTCTTTGGGCACTCCGATTTTAATTCCTTTTATATCTTGGGTGAGCACCTGGGAATAATCCGGGACCGGCACGTCTACTGAAGTAGAATCATATGGATCGTGCCCGGAAATGATATTCATCAATAATGCGCAGTCGCGCACATCCTTGGTTAAGGGGCCGATCTGATCCAGGCTTGAGGCAAAGGCTATCAGGCCATATCGAGAAACCCTGCCATAAGTGGGTTTTAATCCCACTACCCCGCAGAATGATGCCGGTTGTCGTATAGAGCCGCCGGTATCCGAACCCAAAGCCCAGATTGCCTCATCTGCGGCAACTGCCGCGGCTGAGCCTCCGGAAGAACCTCCGGGTACACATTCCAGGTCCCAAGGGTTATGCGTTGTGCCAAAGCAGGAGTTTTCGGTGGAAGAACCAAAGGCAAATTCATCCATATTCAGCTTGGTTTCGAAAATATGCGCTCCGGATTTTTTAAGTTTAGCGATGACTGTGGCATCATACGGAGGCTTAAACCCTTGTAGTATCTTAGAGCAGCATTCGGTATTATTGCCCTTGGTGCAGATATTATCTTTGATGGAGATTGGCGGCAGGGACTGTCCCCGCAGTGCTATACCGTTAGTGGTCTTTGAGGGGACTGTCCCTCGCACATATGCCTTGACCTTGGGATCTACAATATTAATCCTATCTTTAAGGGATTGCGCAATTTCAGGTGGGGTTATTTCTTTTTTCCCCAACCTCTCTATCAATTCATGCGCGGTAAGTTTATATAATTCCATAAAATTTACTCGATAATTTTAGGCACCACAAAGAAATTCCCGTTCTTCTCAGGGGCGTTTTCTATAGTTTTTTCAACCGGTAATGACTCTTTTGTACTATCCTGCCTTAGCACATTGTTTATGGGCAGAATGTGGCTTGTCGGCGGAATGTCTTTTGTATCTAAGTCTGTCAGCTTATCAATGAAACCCAAGATATCCTTTAGTTGTAGGGAAAGCTTGTTTAACTCTTCATCTTTCAGGTCAATGCGCGCCAAATGCGCTACATAATTAACCGTTTCTTTATCTATTGCCATAATTTCTCCTGTTTTTACCCCTGCGCGATGGGTAGCTCTACAAAAAAGGTTGTGCCTTTGCCGTATTCTGACGCGAAACTGATAGCTCCGTGGTTGTTTTCTTCAATAATGCGTTTTATTACGTATAGGCCAAGGCCTGTTCCCCTGCGGGAGGAAGTTTTGGTGGTAAAAAAAGGCGCAAAGACTTTGCTCTGCCAGCTCTCTTTCATACCTATGCCGTTATCTTGGATCGTGATCCTCAATTTTCCATCTGCTTGGTCCTGGGTTGAGATAATGATCTTACCCCGGTATTTTTCTTCCTTGAGCAGTTCGCGGCGTTCCACAGTAGCGTCATAGGCATTATCAACAAAATTAAAAAACGCCTCCTGCAGTTGCACCAAGTTGCCTTTTATTTTAGTGCCATCTTTGGCGTAGCTGCGTACAACATCTATTTCGTTGAGCTTAATTTTATACTGTACCATATCTAGCGCGCCGTTTATAATTTCATCCAAAGCCAGCGCCTCAAAACCTTCATCGCCTTTCCTGGTGTATTTCAAGATGCCCTTGACTACCTCTCCTCCTTGAATTACATTTTCCTTGATACGCTGGAGGGCATGATTGATCTGTCCGAC
>JAPLLP010000040.1:0-1509 GCA_026387515.1 Candidatus Omnitrophota bacterium
TTATCCGAGAAGATCAAATATTATTTAGCCCATGACATTGAACGCGAGGAGATTCGGCAAGCTGGTTACCAAAGGGCGGTAAGAGAGCACACTTGGCAGAAACGGTTCGAGCAGGTATTTAGACAGATCGGTTTAGCGCCGTGAGAGATTTCAAGTCCAGCCTACCATTGGTAATCAAGGTTTGCGGTTATTTAGCTCTGGCCCTGTTGTCTTCCTTGTCTATCAGCCAAGAGGATTTTTTTTCACGACTTATCGACCACACTAACCTTGCCAGCGCTTATGCGGATAGCGGTACCACAACTGATATTATGTCTTTCGGCAATGCGAAATACAATAGTAACCTCGTGTACAATTCGAGTTTTGAGTTAGGAATGCATGGCTGGGCACCTGTGCATCCCAATCCTGGGATAAATTTTGACAAAGAAGTATTTTATCATGGTACACGTGCCCTAAGGCTCTCATCTGGCCAGCGCATCCAGTCAAGATTCATAAAAGTTAGTCTTGATCGCGAATATACGATCTCGCTCTTTATTAAGGCGAGACATCTGAATTCGCAAGTGCATATAGGTTTTATAGACGGTCGCTGCTCTGGGAACAGGGACCGGAAAGCCCCGAATATCGACCCACAAACAGAAATGGGGCGGAAAGTCAGCGTGACTGATCAATGGAATAGATATGTTCTAACCAAAGGTCTGCTGACTGAACAAGGGCAGCGAAGAAATGGTAACACAAACCACTTGCCCTGTCATTCTCCGTATTATGTGGTAGAAATAGAGAATATCGGCCCGGGGGACGTCTGGATCGACGCAGTGTGCTGAAGTGGCCGATAAGCCTTACAATCTTTTTAATAAGGGAGAAGAAGTAACGATAAAAGGCGAGGCATATGTATCTCCGCGCTTGGTCGGTAAAAACTATGTTTTTATCTACGATGTTTATGATTATTATGGCAACAGAACTAATACATATAACCATAAGCTAAAGGCATCCAATAGTCATTTAGAAGATCAATTAAGAATAGTTCTTGATAAATATGGGATGATGCGGGTGGACGTCCGAATAAAGGACAACGCCAACGTGGTTGGCGGCACGGCAGAGACTGCTTTCGGTGTGTTGATCAATGTCAGGAATAGACAAAAATATATGCAGGATGCAGTTTTTGGTATGCAGGCTTCTCCAAACAAGGCTACTGCAGAATTGTGTCAAAAGATAGGTGTCAAATGGTTTCGGAAGATGGATTTTGATTATAGTCCATTATTTTGGGACAACGTCGAAAAGGAAAAGGGGAAATTCAATTGGGAAGGGATTGATGAAACTATAGATTATATGCTTGATAAGAAAATGCTCGTTACCGTGCCTCTTACAACAACCCCCAAGTGGGCGCGGAGGAATCCGGATAGCCGGTTCAGTTTCCCAAAAGATACAAATGATTACGGAAATTTTGTGAGAGCAGTTGTCACCAGGTATAAGGATAAAATCAAGCACTGGGAAATTTGGAACGAACCAATGAAT
>JAPLLP010000040.1:1536-1969 GCA_026387515.1 Candidatus Omnitrophota bacterium
GTTGCGAGAAGGTTACATGGCCGCCAAGCAAGCGGACCCGGACTGTACAGTTATAGGTGGCTGCCTCTGGACAGTACAGTTCACCAGAGAATTGGAGAAGATCTTTGACTTAGGCGGCCTTGACTACATGGATATCTATTCGTACCACGCCTATGGTACGCTTGAGCGTAGCTTGGAACAAGAGTTAGATGCCAGGGCTTTGAAGGGAAAGGTTAAAGATAAGTATGGTAGAGATCTGAGGGTTTGGATGACCGAAGGTGGAATCGTCAGCTGGCCTTTTCTTCCTTCAGTTCTGGGCGCCGATGTACAGAGCGCGCCAGTTCCTCTCTTTAGATACGATAAGGCTTGTGAAGCTTTGGCGCGCATCTATCTGAAGGCGCTCGCATACGGCAACGAAAAGTTCTTTTACTACTACCTAGGATATCCATTAGCC
>JAPLLP010000137.1:0-1355 GCA_026387515.1 Candidatus Omnitrophota bacterium
TTTAGAGGAATATACTGATGGGTGATATTAAGGGTTTTCTAAAAGTTAAAAGACAGCCGGGTAATTATCGTCCGGTTTGCGAAAGGGTTAAAGATTTTGGCGAAGTTAATCTCTTGCGTTCCGAATCTCAAGTCAAAGAGCAAACTTCACGTTGCATGGATTGCGGCACGCCTTTCTGCCATTCAGGTTGTCCTATCGGTAATTATATCCCAGAATGGAATGATCTTGTTTTCCATAATCATTGGGTAAAAGCCTTTAGTTTGCTTAGCGCTACCAATAATCTTCCTGAGATTACCGGACGCATATGTCCGGCACCTTGCGAATACGCTTGTGTTTTAGGCATTAATGATGATCCGGTAACTATTCGAGAACATGAGCTGGGGATAATCGCGCTATGGGATTCCGGAGTTTAAATTAGAAAAGAGAATTATCGAGCGCAGGATTGAAATTTTAAGAAAAGAAGGGATAAAATTTAAGACAAAAATAAATATAGGAGTGGATTATAAGGCCAGACAGTTAGCGGATAAATTTGATGTAGTTTGTATAGCTTGTGGCTCGCGCACTCCCCGTGATTTAAATATTGAAGGCAGGGGGCTTTCTGGAATTCATTTTGCCATGGATTATCTTATTCAGTCTAACCGTAGGGTGCAAGGTGAGCAAATTCCCGCGGAAAAATTAATTGATGCTAAAAATAAGCGTGTAGTAGTAATCGGAGGAGGGGATACCGGAGCGGATTGCGTGGGGGTTGCACATCGGCAGGGGGCTGCTTGCGTTATGCAGATTGAGATTATGTCTAAACCGCAGAGTTGTCGCACCCGGGATTTTCCCTGGCCGAAGTATCCTTTATTGTTGAAATCTTCGACTAGTCATGAGGAAGGCGGTCAGAGGGATTGGTCAATATTAACGAAGAAATTTGTCGGTTTAGATTCAAAGCTAACCAAACTTTCTTGCGTGAAGGTAGAGTTTAAAAAAGATGCTCAGGGTTGTCCACTCATGCAGGAGATAGCTGGGTCTGATTTTGAGATTGAGGCGGATTTAGTGATTCTGGCTTTGGGTTTCTTGCATCCTGAGAAGAAAGGGCTAATTCAGGAGTTTGATCTTGATTTAGACCAGCGGGGTAATGTTAAAACTAACGCACAATTTATGACTTCCAGGAGAAATGTATTTGCCTGTGGGGATATGCGCCGCGGTCAATCCCTGATTGTTTGGGCGATTGCTGAAGGCCGGCGCGCTGCATATCATATTGATAAATACCTTATGGAACAATCAAACCTGCCGGAGCTATAAAAACCAAGACTTTTCCTATAATTTGATGTAAAATATAGCCTATGCTTAGTTTTTAGATTGATATCTAT
>JAPLLP010000137.1:1392-3434 GCA_026387515.1 Candidatus Omnitrophota bacterium
TGAATTATGAATATTTGGCAATTGATTAAGGTTGGTGGTTTTACCATGATCCTGCTTTTGGCGGCATCGGTATTATCAGTAGCGATTATTTTGGAAAGACTTATTTCCTATCGTAGTAAATCTAGAATAAAAAGAAAAGATTTTATGTTAAAAATACGCCAGGGAATTAAAAAGGGAAATTTGCAGCCGGTAATAAAAGTTTGCCAGGATACCAATACTCCTTTTGCGAGTATAGTTTACGCCGGTTTAAGTTTCTTTGATTGTAGTGAAAAAGAGATCTCTAATAATATGGAGCGACAAATTATTATTGAAACTACCATACTGGAACGTTTTACTTCGGTAATTGGTACAATCGGAAGCGTTTCAGTTTATGTGGGTTTATTTGGAACGGTTTTAGGGATTATCCGCGCATTCCATGATATATCCGTTAGTGGCTCCGGAGGTATAAGCGTAGTGATCAGCGGTATATCTGAGGCTTTGGCCTGTACTGCTGCAGGTCTTTGTGTTGCGGTTCCAGCAGTAGTCGCCTATAACTATTTCATGAAAAAGATAGATGATTTTATCAGAGATATGGAATTATCTGCTTCCGAGACCATGGATTTAATCAGCGCAATAAAAAAATGAGATCTCCTGTTAAGAAACAAAGGTTAATTGCCGAAATAAATATTACTCCGTTTACGGATGTAATTCTGGTGCTTTTAATTATATTCATGATTACCACTCCGCTTATTTTGCAATCGAATATCCGGGTTAATTTACCAAGTTCTACAACCGGTCAGCCGACCCAGGAAGCCACGCAGATTGGTATTATGGTGACGAATGAAGGTATGGTCTACCTGGATAATAAACTGATTTCAAGAAAAGCGCTGAAAACAGAAGTCGCTAAGCTGCACCAAGCTGATCCGGGTTTAGAGGTAATTTTGTATTCTGATAGAATGGTCAGGTTTAAGGACATCGTTGGGCTACTTGATATTTTAAATGAGCTAGATATAAAAAATCTGAATATCGCAACCAAAACCGAATAGGCAAGATACCTAAGAGTGATTGACAAGCTCAAGATTTATGATAATATAATAATCAATCACCAAGAGGTTGGTAATAAGTAATAATGCAGAGACGTCCTAATCCATGGTTGGATATAAGACGTCATTTTTTTTATTAAGGATTTATGCAGAAGATTTCTATAAGGGTGTAAAAACCGTAGGTTTTGTTTCTTTTATCCCTTTTATGTTGGCAGCAGGCCCGCTTTCGGGTTATTTTGTGGGGGATTTCCTGCAGAAGAAATTCAATCTATCTGTTTATGTGGTGTGGGTTAGTATCGTTTTTGGTTTTGCGGTGGGGGTGATGGAGATGGTTAAGATCTTAAAGGTTTTAACAAAAATGAATAAAAAATGAGCCAGAATATAGTTGTCCCGGAGCTGCCGGATATTTTTGCTATTCTAGCGGAAAAGTTTCCCGCAAATCCGTTCTTAAAATTTATCTACCTTTGGGAACATGTAAGTTATTCCTTGGTTATTGTTTTGATATTAGGCATACTTTCATATTTTGCCTGTAGAAAGAAAAACTTAATTCCCGGGCGCCTCCAAGGAGCTTTTGAAATAGTGGTTGCGGGCCTAGATGATTTTGTTTGTGGGATTATGGGCCCCAAAGGAAGGAAGTTTACTCCTTTTGTGGGCACTTTATTTATCTATATCCTTTTTATGAATCTTTCCGGGCTAGTTCCATTTATGAAAGCCTCTACCGCCAGCTGGTCTACTACTTTAGCTTTGGCGTTGTGTGTATTTTTTTATGTGCAGTATACCGCAATAAAGGAGTTAGGATTTTTGGGTTATTTAGATCATCTGGCTGGTAAACCGCGCGGGGTTTTGGCTTTTACAGTCATTATGCCGATATTTATGTTATTTTTACATAGTATTACAGAGTTGATTCGGCCCTTAAGCCTATCTTTACGTCTGCGCGGTAATATCTGGGGTGATGAAGTTTTAATCAGTCTACTTTCCAGCTTTGGTATTAAGGGTTTGCCGCTGTTATTTTTTAATATG
>JAPLLP010000292.1 GCA_026387515.1 Candidatus Omnitrophota bacterium
GCCCGGCCTTCCGTTTCCCGCAGTACGGTAACTAAAATTACTGATTTGTCTTTCATCCTCTACCTCTTTTGAGTTTGACTTTTCAACATATCAAGAAAATCGCTTTACTTTAACTTTAATGCGATTTTCAGTGGTTAGGAAAGTATTTTATTCTTTCCTACACCATGAAATATAGAGCCTTCTACACGAAGGCCCTGGGATCTTCGGCCTTACTCTTCGCTTCTTCCAGAGAGACTATTCCGTTTTGATAGAGGGCCCTTAAAGAATGTTCGAGAAGCTGCATGCCTTCCTGGCTGCCGGTCTGGATTGCGGAATTTATTTGATTGGTCTTGCCTTCCTTTATCAGATTCCTTATGGCTGAATTTACCTCCATCACCTCAAAGGCGGCGACGCGGCCTGAGCCATCCTTCTTGCGCAGCAAGGTCTGGGCTATAACACCTCTTAAAGAAGCCGCAAGCTGCATGCGTATTTGAGACTGTTGATACAGAGGGAAGACATCGATTATCCTGTCCACCGCCTGTGACACAGCGGGCGTGTGTAACGTAGCAAAGGTCAGATGGCCCGTCTCTGCTGCGGTAATGGCATTTGAGATGGTCTCTAGGTCACGCATCTCGCCGACTAAAATAATATTGGGGTCCTCCCTAAGGGCATCTCTCAGGGCACCGGCAAAGGAATCTGTATCCACACCCACCTCCCGCTGGTTGATCAAACAAAGGTTGTTCTGGTGAATGAATTCTATTGGGTCCTCTATCGTTTGATATGGCCTTTCTTTTGTGTATTTATATGGCTTACGATCGCGGCTAAGGTGGTGGACTTTCCGCACCCGCTTGGTCCGGTAACCAGGATGAGCCCGTGGGGTTTTGCGGCTAGTTCTTTAACGATCGGCGGTAATCCCAACTCATCCATAGTGGGAATCTCAAAAGGGATGAACCGCATAGCAGCGCCTAAAAGTCCGCGCTGTCGATAAACATTTACCCTGAAACGGGCTATGCCCGGCACAGAATAGGACAGGTCGAGATGGTGCGCCGTATCGAACTCTTTTTTCTGGTTCTCCGTCATAATAGAATAGACGTGTTCCTCTATATCCTGGGAAGCTAAAGGCTCAAGGTCGGCAAAGGTGAGGTCGCCATTGACGCGGAATATGGGAGGGCTGCCCGCCTGAAAATGAAGGTCGGAGGCTTTTTTTATCACCAAGGTACGCAATAGGATGTCTATGTCTGTTCTCATGTTTTACCCCCTGAAGTGTGCCAGCTTATTTATCCTGTCTACCTTATTCTTCTGACCGCAACTTCTTGAAATGCCGCTGACTGGGCAATTCATCCGCCTTGGCTTTGGTCAACAAATTATCGACCTTATCCAATAGTTCTTTTTTCGCTACCGGCTTGATAATATAATCGTCGGCCCCTTTTTCCAGAGACTGCACTATATCCTTGTCTCTATCGCTGGACGTAACCATAATAATAGGTATGGCACTAGTACCAGCGTCCTTTCTTAATGCCTCACAGGCCTGAAGGCCATCCATCTCCGGCATCATGACGTCCAGTAGTATTAAATCCGGGCGGTTTCTTTTTACCGACTTTAGCGCATCTCTGCCGCTTTGCGCAAACAGAACACCATAGCCTTCTGGCATAAGAAACGCCTCCAGAAGCTCCAAATTTCTCTTCTCATCATCCACGCAAAGGATTTTAGCTTTCTTATCGTCCATATAATACCTCTCCTTCACATATATAAAGATTATTCTAAATAAATATCCTTATCGCTCCCGATATCCTTTCCTTTAATCTTGCTGCGTAATTCTTCTTTAGATAATGCCAGGAGAGGGCTGATCTCCGCCCTTAGCTGTGGACTTACTTCAATCCCTGCATATTTGAGCCAATTTTTATACATGTCACTCAATATCTTTCTAACAGTTTCCGGAGAATCATCGCCCTGTTTATTCTTAAGCGGAGCAAATTCTTCTTCGCGTGATATTTCCATACAGCAGGTATTTTTCGCTAAAGGTATGACGTCGAAAATGAAGGTTTCAAATTTCCATCCTTTGATTTCTGCAATTTCACCTTGTTCTCCAAATGAATCTAACATTTTAATAGCGTGATGATACGGCAAAGTAAACCCGGATTCATTTAAACGCTGCACAAAAACAAGAGAGATCATATGTATTGCGGTATTACCAGCCCAATCGCGGATTCGCCCAAAATCATCCAAGATGCAGCGATTATCCGGATCTAAGTCGCTATACTCAATAACTTCTGCCTTGCCATTCTCAGCGACAAAGATCCCGACCTTTTCCTCGCAACTACTACGGCGCACTATTTTAGTAGATATTTCTGAATCTTCCATCTTATGATACCCGACGAAAGCCGGATCCATTATCTTTACTAAAGGATTATCGATCTGACAATAAAACAAATCGGAATACCCGTCTTCAATTAGTTTTTTTAACAAACCTGAACAAAAAAGTGCCTTAAGACAACCGCCGTGACCGTTTGGATTAACGAATAGATGAGTTTTATCCTTTAAAATTAATTTCCCATCTACAGTTAGAGTAGGAAGTATCTCTTGCTCAAAGAAATGCAAAGTTTGCGGATCAAGACCAAAAAAATCATGTGTTTTAAAAAATCCTTTTACTTCCGGCAGCATTTCCGTATCCGTCATTATCAACATCGGAATAACAACTTTGTAGCGCAAAGATAAAGCCCTGACCGACTCGGCAAAAAGCTGGAATAAAGATTTGTTTTTTACGGGAGAAATCGGAAAACACCCTTTAGGGCCATTAAAGCCTAAACGAGAGCCATGGCCTCCGGCTACGATCAAAACAGCTATCTTGTTCTTACAAATTAAAGACTCACCCAATATGCGCGCCTCGTCCCTTTGCACTTGCTCATCAGAATTTTTAGGGATACTAAATATCGTTGACGGATAGATGTCTATGCGATGCTTGACGGGTAATTTTTGTTCGGAAGCCTTTTCATAAAGCGAGAAGACGAGCTCAAAATCAAGATTCCCGATTTCACCCATAAACTTTTCTTTTTCCAGAAGGCTTAACGACTGGTAATGCCTAAGAATATGGGTTTGGTTATGTTTCTTGAGTAGATCGAGAAAATATTCTTCTTTCATATCTTACCTAGTGGAGGCTGTATTTTTTCATTAATAACGCATAATCAAAGATACCCTTACCCTGTATTTTAAGCGGAACCTGCGGAGAGTCTTTGTTGATCCAGATTTCAAACTTATCAGGAATACTTTTAAAATGGTAAGCTAGGAATTTACCGGCAGGAACTTTTATTGTATCTATTGAAACTAATTCTAATTTAAATTCATTGGGGACTCGGGCAGTAAAATGCCAGCCAATTGCAAGGTCAGGACGCCTACGCAGATAAAAAGGAAGTAGTATTGCATTTTGAATTGGGCCATCTGCTTTGATTATCTGCTCCTTTACTAACTTTTTGCCTTTAAACTTCCTTAAAGTAAATGTAAATTTTTTCTGATCATATTCTTCTGTTATGTATTCTTTCCCCAACGGCTTAGAAATAGTGCGCTCTATCTTGTATGGCAATAAGCTTTCTGGGTCACTATAAATTTTCTCCGTATCTGTAACCAATAATACTTTAGTTTTAAACGTTACTAAATTAACCTTTATCCCATTTAAATCAACCTCTCCAAGGTCATTATATTCCGATCTTCCGATAGGGCTTATCAGATACAGAATGCTCTCGCCAGTATAATGATGAATGTCGGCTTCGCCCTTCAATAAATTATGATCTGCAACAATCATTAAAACTATTGCTGATACAATAAGTATTTTATTTATCTTCATATTCTTTAGAAAGAATACATTCTTCCCGCATGGCCACCTACATGTATCATGAGGAGTGGCTACATACTATTGAGAACCCGAGCAGCTCCTCCACCATTGATACAAGCAAAGAAGATTGTTTGGAGACGGTTTCAATTGCTTCTTTTTGCTCCGCATTAAGAGGGCCATATACTCCATCCTGAAGTAATGTTATTTTTCCACTAATCACCCCCAACGGGGTACTCAGTTGATGCGAAATAAGAGCTAAACAATCCTGTTTCAGAAATTCCTCCCGCCGTGCTGCGGTGACATCACGCAAAATAAAAACAATGCTTAAGAGCTCCCCGGCGGAATTTTTTATTACATTGGAATTTGCCTCTAAATATAATGCCTTCGTCGTTTCAGTTTCCTCGCGTACAATATCAAATGTTTTACGCGCAATCGTTAAATCCATAAGCTTTTCTTTATTTATGGAGACAGAATAATTCTTGAACAGCGTTTCGACCAAATTAACATTCGCCGGATCGGCAATATTTAAGTACGTTAAAATCGCCGCATTACTATCTTTAATGAGATACTCCGGGCTGCAAAGAGCAATGCCATCGCTTATTTTATCAACCACTGCCTTAAATTTCTCATTCTCATCTAACTGCCGGAGGTAATAACTTATCTTGAGTATAGACTTAACCCGAGCTAATAGTTCAACCTTATCAACGGGTTTGGAGATAAAATCAGCGCATCCTGCCTCAAGGGCTTTTATCTTGTCTTCGGTCTCCTTAAGTGCGGTTACCATCACCACCGGGATAAGCCGTGTCTTTTTATCGGCATGCAATTTCTTCAGCACTTCTAAGCCGGACATCCTGGGCATCATTATGTCCAGCAGGATCAGATCGATTTGATTATGGACAAGTTTTTCCAGCGCTTCTTTACCACTTGCCGCCTTGATAATTTCATAACCTTGTCAATGTTTTGGAACTGATCATCAACAACTAAAATTACCGGTTTGGCTTTCATCTTCCACCTCTTTTAAATTTGGCTTTTCAATATGTGAAAAAGTTCACTTAATAAATTGGCTAATTTCTGTCACAAAGGTGCGCGTATTTATCGGCTTGCCTATGAACCCGCTGTTAGTTATGGGCCTTATCTCTTCCCTGCCTTCTGCCATTACAGAAGCAGTCACAAAAACAATAGGAAGATCGCTTGTCTCTTTATCTTGACGCAATATCCTGGCGGCTTCGCTACCGCGCATATCCGGAAGCCGCACATCCATAATTATGATATCCGGTTTTTCTTTCCTGGCAATGGCAATTCCAACAGCGGCATTTTCAGCTTCAAACACTTCAAATCCGGCAACCTCCAAAAGATCTTTTTCCAGCAAAAGATTATTGGCATTATCATCGATAATTAAGACTTTTTTCTTCATCTTACACCACCTTTCTGGATATAATCGGCAACGTAAACCTGACTTGAGTGCCTTTATTTAGACCTTCTGATTCTACATAAAACTTCCCGCCATGCAGCTCAACCAGCTTTTTGGAGAGCGGTAGCCCAAGTCCGGTTCCCTCAGTTACCCGGGAATATGGAGTATCGACACGGAAAAACCCTTCAAATATTTTCTCCATGTTTTCCGGTGCGATACCGACCCCCGTATCCCAGACCACTATTTCTATCTCGGAATCAGCTTTCTTCGCCAAGTCTTTTTCGCCCGCATGCCGATCTTGCCGCCCTCGGGGGTAAATTTAACCGCGTTTGAAAGCAGGTTGTAAAGTATCTCTTTTACCCTTAGCTCATCCGCCTCAATACTAGGCAGATCTTCGGCTATTTCAAGCACCATCTGAAGTTTCTTTTTACCGACCATATCCGCTACCAGCAGCGAAATATCGTTTAACAGGCTTTTCATGGGTAAGCTGGATAATGCCAGCTTCATCTTCCCGGCTTCAACCTTTGACATATCAAGTATCTGATTTATCAGCAAGAGAAGGTGTTTTCCGCTGGTTAAAACATACTCAACATATTTTTTTTGCTTCTCATTAAGCGACCCAAAGGTCTCGTCAAATAATATCTCAGAGAAACCGTTAATAGAGTTAAGCGGGGTTCTGAGCTCATGCGACATGTTGGCGA
>JAPLLP010000117.1 GCA_026387515.1 Candidatus Omnitrophota bacterium
ATACGGTAGAAAGTTGGGCAAGCAAATTAATGCCCGGTTGCTCCATCTGCTTATGTATGCGGAATAACTCAAAATCCTCCCAGAAAAAATCAAATCCGTATGTAAGGCATAGCTGCCAAATAAAGGCCACAACGAATACTGCGACTGCCAAATATATTACTTGCGTATTTTTCTTCATTGTCCTATTCAAACTGTTTAAACCTGATAATATAGCGAGTATGTAAAAAATATTTGAACAGAGTTGCCAATATCTCTAACCCGTAAATTATGCTTGGCCATAATTTTATGCTGGAGGCCTCATCGAAATAACGAGTCCTTATAGGGACTTCTTCTATCTTAAAATAATGCGTCAACATCTGCACGATTATCTCGGTGTCAAAAATAAAATTATTGGAATTAAGTTTATAGGGGATCCGTTTAAGCACCTTAGCAGAATAGGCCCTGAATCCCGAATGATATTCGGTAAGATAAGTGCCCAGTATGACATTCTCTATAGCAGTCAATAAAATGTTGGCGTTATGCTTCCATAGAGGCATCCCGCCCTCAAGAGCGCCTCCCTTCATCATGCGCGAGCCGAAAACAGCATCTGCTTGGCCTTCTCTTATGGGTGCTATCAACTCATTGATTATGCGCGGGTCGTATTGGTAATCCGGATGCACCATCACTACTATATCCGCCCCCAAGTCCAGTGCCTTGTCATAACAGGTTTTCTGGTTAGCACCATATCCCTGGTTATTTTCATGAACGAAAGTTTTCAGGCCTAATCCCCTGGCTACCTCTACGGTATTATCCTTACTGCAATCATCAACCAGTATAATATCATCCACAACGTCCTTGGGTATATCGTTTATGGTCTTCTCTAGTGTCTTTGCGGCATTATAGGCGGGCAGCACCACAACCGTCTTCATCAATACTCTTTCCACTGTGGTTTTAGAAAATCTATCAAATTCATCGACCCACTCCAATGTACGCCGCTTTCTGGCAAATACCCCTATCTGATCCTTCAGATTTATCGTGATAAGCTTATCCTGGAAATGAAATAAGCGAATTATAAAATTTAAAGACACATAAAGAGCCTGATTATAACCCTTTATCCTCTCCAGCCAGTAAGAATAACTGAAAGTCCTCGCAGGATAAACAAATTTTATACATTCAAAACCCGCGGAATTAAGCATTTTATTGAGGCTGGATTTAGAAAAATAAAACAAATGGAACTGACTTATTCCCCACCATTTTATTTTTAAAAGCTTGCTTGAAAGGCATTCTATATCCGGAGTGGTGAGATATAAAATACCGTTCGGTTTTAAGACCTTTTGCAGCCTGGCCAGTACTTCTTTTGGATTTGTCATATGCTCGATTGTGTCAAAGATGACCACCGAATCAAAATATCCGTCCGGCAAACCACATTCCTCCAGGCTTTTATTGATAATTTCCAGGTTAAATTTTTCCTTGGCGTATCCGGCTGCCCATCCCGAAGGCTCAATGCCGCGCACCTCCCAGCCCATTTTTTGCGCCTCTGCCAGAAAAAAACCGGCAGAACAACCCACTTCAAGCAACCGGTTTCCGTGCCTCTTATATTTATCCAATTTTTTCAGGATTGAGCGCGCGGTATGCCTGCGGCCTTCCTCAGTTTTAATATACCATTCATCGACATATTCCGCATAAATGGTTGATAATTTTGAGGTATCGTGCGTGGGCCTAGCAAAAACAAGGCCGCACTCAACGCATTTAAATATCCGCTCCGGAACCAACAATTCTCCGCTAGTAATACGATAAAGCTGTTCTGTCTTTTCGTCCTTAGCGTCAGAGCGGTATTTTATGATATAACGGTTGCTTCCGCAGAGATTACATTTAATATTGTCTTTTACCATAATTTCCAGAACGCTTTTTTGTCATTCCAGAGTTCATTAAGATATTCGGAGTCGCGCATGGTATCCATGCATTCCCAGGCTCCTTTATGTTCATATACGGCGAGCTTGCCTTCCTTAGCCAATTTTTCCAAAGCCCCGCTTTCAAAATCGCATTTTTCGTCTTCCGTGAGATAATTGAAAATACCGCGATTTAAGACAAAAAAACCTCCGTTTATCAGCCCGGCGGAAGCCTGGGGTTTTTCGGTAAAAGTCAAAACCTTCCCCTTGCTGGTTATTAGGTCACCGAACCTCGAAGGAGGACGCACCCCGGTCAGGGTAACAAGGCAACCGCTCTTTTTATGAAACTCAATCACCGCGTTGATATCCACATCTGCTACCCCATCTCCATAAGTAAGCAGGAAGATATCCGAATCAATATACTTTTCGATTCTTTTTATCCTTGCGCCTTTTAAGGTGTTTAAGCCGGTATCCACAACCGTGGCCTCCCAAACAACTTCCTCGTTTTGTTTATGGAATGTTACCTGGCGCTTTTCGTCCAATTTTATGGTAAAGTCACTGGAAATAAAATGGTAATGATACAGATATTCCTTGATCATCGCCCCCTTATAACCAAGGCACAAGACGAAC
>JAPLLP010000301.1:0-660 GCA_026387515.1 Candidatus Omnitrophota bacterium
ATCCATATGAAAATGCTGAATCCAGGTCAACTCAATACCTTCAGGTTTAGGAGTATAAATCCAGATGATTTTCATATATTCGAAAGGAAACCCTGGCTCCTGACGCTCGGCATAAGTAAAATAATTATCCTTAAAAAGCAACCTCCAGGACTGCCATGATTTATTATCTTCATCAGTCAGCCGAAATGTAATTTTATTTGCCTCTTTTTTAACCACTTCTGCTAATTTATACTCCTGGCCGAATAACTCTGTCCAGCGAGGGATATCATTGGATATATCAAATACCAAATCATAAGATGCATTAATAACGATTGAATTACAAGTATGCCCCATTTGCCCCTCCTTATTAATCTAGCAGAGCCACCACTCTGGCCCAAGCCGCGCCGGTATTCTTGATGCGAATCGGCATACAAAACACTTTAAACCCAAAATCCGGTAATTTTTCCAGATTAGCCAATCTCTCAATATGAATAAACTCATTTTTACGTCCATAAAAATGCGCCGGGTAAAAGGTTTTAGGATCTTTTGTTTTCAAAAACTCGCTTAACATAAATCTATAGGGCCGGTCAATGCCCATGGTATCTACACCGAAAATCTTTACGCCGCAAGACAGCAGATAATCTATTGCAGAAGGATCAACTCCCGGATAATCCGAGAAAT
>JAPLLP010000301.1:673-1708 GCA_026387515.1 Candidatus Omnitrophota bacterium
GCCATAAAGCTTATCCGCACCAGTGTGCAATAATACAATATCCAAAGGCTTAAGCTGATAATTTATTTTATTAAGCGCTGATTTTATATCATAGACATTAATTACTTCATCGGGCTTTTTATGAGTTAGGTTTAATTTTACGCCGTTTTGATAACAATACTCCAGGGGAATCTCATCCGCTGTTTTTGAAGCGCGATTTTCTGATTTTGAGCCGTAATGAAAGGAGTAATCGAGGTGGGTTCCTATATGTACCGGCGCATGTACAATCTCCAAAGACAAAAACTCTTCATCCGGCAGCTGCTCTTTCTTTATGATACGCATACCCAAAGCGTATTTTATCCTGCCCAAGATTGTCTTACCCATAATTACGCGGTTAAACTTAGCAACCCCGGCCTTATGAGATATGCGCTCAATAGCCACCTTGTGCACTTCAAAAGCCTTTTCATCAATAGGTAAACTTAAATCAATAATCTTCATTTTGCTAATTTTGACTGGATATTACTGGCGATATCGTTAATTGTCGAATTCTTGGTTATCTCTTTGATATTAAGCTTTACCCCGAATGATTTCTCCAGGGCAATTACCGACTCCACCATTTCAGTAGAATCAACTCCGATGCTATTTTGCAAAGAAACATCGTCTTTCAATTCAACAATCTTTACTTTCAATAAATTCGCCAACACTTCCTTAACTTTATCCTTCATATGCTCCTCCCTAAATCTGCACTTCGCCCTTTGTCGCGGCTGCTTCCCATTTATTAATACCATTCATAACATCCTGGAAACAAAGTTTAGCCAACGGGTCAAAATTACTCTCCATAATCCGGTTTATCCTTCCAGGTTTTGAGAAAAACTCACGCATACACCATGAACCCAAGCGGCCCAGGTCTTCCGTAGACAGATAATCCGTAGGAATTACCGGATGGAGAAAATCCCATTGGCTAAAATCTACCTTTTTAGGATCAATCCAGTTTTTCTTTAAAGCGATTCTCCACATCGGAGAATTCGGGGCAGGAGTAACATAACCCACCCACAG
>JAPLLP010000213.1 GCA_026387515.1 Candidatus Omnitrophota bacterium
TCTTCGTTCCCAAATACACCGCGCGCTCGATCTTGGTATTATTCTTACGGCAATAATCTAAAAAATCGAAGATGCTGAAAAAATGCAGGTTGGGACTTTCGTACCATGTATACGGCAAAGTCTTTGTAACCGGGGCCCTGCCCGAAAAACCCAGCTGAAGCCGGGCTTTAAAATAGGCAAAATTAGGAAAGCCCACAATTACTTTCTTGCCCACGCGCAAGGCATCTTTAAGCACCTTGTCAAAATGCTGCACCTGCTGCAGGCTCTGGTTCAATATCACATAATCAAAGGAGCTGTCTGGATATTCGGATAAACCGCTATCGATATCGCCATGAAAAACGCTTAATCCTTTTTTAACACAGGAGTAGATCGCCTTCTCGTCTATTTCAATACCCTGCCCCTTGACTTCTTTCCCCTGTGCCAAAAGAGATAAAAGCTCACCCTCCCCGCAGCCTAAATCAAGCACCCTGGATTTAGGCTGGACCATATCAAAAATAACCCGGTGGTCTAATCTTACTATGCTAAATTTCATATGACCTCACTACGTCGAAACCGTAAAAAGTCTTATTCAAGAAATGCTTTATCAGATGCGTCTCTTCTTCCACCTCCAGCAAGAATGCATCGTGACCGTAAGTAGAATTTACTTCGCAATAGGTAGCGTCCTGCCCCCCGATCTTCAGCTGCCGCACGATCTCCTGCGATTGATATGCCGGATACAGCCAATCAGACTTAAAGGCAATCACCAAAAAGCGCAAATTTATGTGTTTGTCTTTGGATATTAATTTATCGCCTGAGAGGTCAAAATAATCCATAGCCTTGGTGATATAAAGATAGGAGTTGGCGTCAAATCTTTTGACGAAATTATCCCCCCGGTAGCGCAGATACCCTTCCACTTCAAAATCCGTGCTGAATTTATATAAGTGATGTGGCCGATCATGCGGGCCACGGCCAGGCCTCTTTCGGGCTTGGCTTTCGCGTAATACTCGCCATTATCCCAGGCCGGATCAGCCATGATCGCCTGCCTGCCTACTTCATCAAAGGCAATCTGCTGCGGGGAATGTTTTAAAGCGGTAGCAATAGGAATGGAGCATTGCAGACTATCCGGATAAGAAGCCACCCACTGCAATGTCTGCATCCCGCCCATGGAGCCGCCAATGACGCAGAGGAGTTTCTTGATCCCCAGGTAATCGATCAAATGCTTTTGTGCCCGGACTGTATCCCGAATAGTGATAATGGGAAATCCCAGGCCATATGGCTTACCAGTTGCAGGATTAAGCGAAGAAGGGCCGGTACTCCCTTTACAGCCCCCGATAATGTTGGAACAGATGACAAAGAATCTATTGGTATCCAGGGCCTTGTCCGGACCAATCATGGTATCCCACCAGCCGGGATCTTTATCGCCTTCATGGAGCCCGGCAGCATGCGCGTCACCGGATAATGCGTGCTCAACTAAAATCGCATTGGTTTTATCCGGATTCAACTTCCCGTATGCTTCATAAGCCAGGGTAACCGGGCCCAGCGTATTCCCGGAATCAAGCTTTAACTCATGGGGATGCTCGGCATCTTCACGAAACCTACGCTCTTCTCTTTCATTTTTATCCCAGATATTCCTGAAACAACCAGGTAGAAAGATACCGTTCTCCGGTATCCGGCAAGACCACTACTATAGTTTTGCCTTCGGAATCTTTACGCTTGGCCAGCTCTAAAGCCGCCCACATCGCCGCGCCGCTAGAGATACCTACAAAAATACCTTCTTTGCGCGCCAGCTCTTTGGCAATCCTGCCGGCGTCTTCATGTTTGACCGTAATAATCTCATCAAGGAATTTCGTATTCAATACCCCGGGCACGAACCCTGCGCCTATACCCTGGATCTTATGCGGCCCGGGCTTTCCTCCAGAAAGGACAGGAGAATCTACCGGCTCAACACCAATCAACTTAACTTGAGGCCTCCTACCTTTAAGCACTTCTCCTACGCCAGTGATGGTTCCACCGGTACCTATGCCAGCGACAAAAATATCCACTTTACCATCAGTATCATTCCAGATCTCTTCGGCAGTAGTCTTACGGTGGATCTCGGGATTCGCTGGATTATTGAACTGTTGAGGGACAAAACTATGCGCAGTCTTCTTGGCTAGCTCTTCCGCCTTCTCTATTGCCCCGCGCATGCCTTTTGCCCCTTCGGTCAAAACAATTTCGGCGCCCAAGATACGTAACAGCTGCCTGCGTTCCAAGCTCATGGTATCAGGCATAGTCAGGATTAAACGGTACCCCTTGGCCGCAGCCACAAACGCCAAAGCAATACCGGTATTGCCGCTAGTCGCTTCAATAATCACCGAATCTTTTTTTAGAAACCCCTTTTTCTCTGCGTCCTCAATCATAGCCACGCCGATCCTATCTTTGACGCTGGAAAGCGGATTGAAATATTCAAGCTTGGCCAAAACCGTCGCCTTAAGCCCTTCGGTAATATTATTGATACGCACCAAAGGAGTGCGACCTACAGTTTTAGTAATATCGCTATAAATGTTCATCTTTATCTCCTTCGTAGTAACGAACCCCAATCCATCCGCCCAGAATGGGCGCACTTGGCAATCCTCTATGCCAAGGTGCGATAGGATTGGGGGTGAGCCAGGTAGCCGCTTAGCGCGGAGTGTTATGCATTCTTCAATGCCTGTTCTATATCGCCAATAATATCATCAATATGCTCTATGCCAATTGACAAGCGGATAAAATCCGGCGTTACTCCGGTTGCCAGTTGTTCTTCAGGTGATAATTGCTGATGCGTGGTGGTTGCCGGATGAATAGCCAGGCTTTTGGCATCCCCAACATTTGCCAAATGCGAGATTAACTCCAGAGAATCAATAAACTTCTTACCGGCCTCAAGGCCACCTTTTATACCAAAGCCTAAAATTGCTCCGGCGCCTTTAGAGAGATACTTCTTCACCCTTTCCTTTTCCGGGCTCTTATCCAACCCGGGATAATTCACCCAGGAAACTTTAGGATGCCTCTCCAGGAATCGCGCTACCGCTAAGGCGTTTTCCGAATGCCTGGGCATCCTTAGATGCAGGGTCTCAAGACCTTGTAAAAATAAAAAGGCATTAAAAGGAGACATTGCCGGACCAAGGTCGCGAAGCAAGGTAACACGGGCCTTTATTATATAGGCAATATTACCCAGCGGTTTTAGTGCCTCTACAAAATTTATTCCGTGGTAACTTGGATCGGCCCCGGCAATCAGGGGAAATTTTCCGTTAGTCCAGTCAAATTTACCCGAATCCACAATCAGGCCTCCCAGGGAAGTCCCGTGCCCGCCAATAAATTTCGTGGCCGAATAAACTACAATATCTACTCCGTGATCAATCGGCCTTAACAGGTACGGAGAAACGGTATTATCCAGGACAAAAGGAATCCCGTTCTTTTGCGCCAACTTGGATATCTCTTCTAAATCCGCGACATCCAGCTTGGGGTTGCCGATAGATTCCGCGTAAATAGCCTTGGTCTTGGGAACAATCGCTTTTTGCATACCATCAAGATCATTGGATTTGACAAATTTTACCTTTACACCTAGGCGCGGGAAAGTATTATGGAACAGATTATAGGTTCCGCCATAAAGGTTATCCGCGGAAACAATCTCATCTCCAGCTTGAGCGATATTAAGCAGGGCTAAAGTTATTGCCGATTGGCCGCTTGCCACTGCCAGAGCCCCTACGCCACCGTCAAGAAGCGCGATCCTCTTTTCCAAGACATCAGTAGTAGGATTCATCAAACGGGTATATATATTGCCGAATTCCTTGAGCCCAAAAAGATTAGCGGCGTGCTCCGTACTTTTAAACTGATAAGACGTGGTTTGGTATATCGGCACCGCCCTTGACCCCGTAGTAGGATCTGGTTCCTGCCCGCCGTGCAAAGCCAACGTCTCGATTTTTAATTTTGCGTCTATCTTACTCATTTGTTTTCTCCTTCACAATGGTGAACACCCGCGCAAATCCTATTAGCGCGGGGTGTCATAGTGGTGAATCCCGGCCGATCCGATAAGGCCGGGCATCACAACCATTAATATATTTATTTTACTGCAAACAAAAGTATCTGCAATATAAAATAGTTAGATTATTCTCTAAAACGCGTACTGTGCGCTTAATACTACCCCGTTGCCTAAGCCGACCTTACTAGCCGATTTATGGTCTCCCGCGTCAACATAAGCCAGAACAAGGGTAAGATTTTTGTTCGGTGTCCATGCTAGATGCGCATCCCAATAATCCGCGTCTTTCCAATCTTTATAGTGCGCTTCCTGTTTGTATTCAAAGCCGGCAATCAGGTCTTTAGGCAGGATTACATCAATGTTGCCGAAGCCGGTTTCTCTTCTGTCTTTGTC
>JAPLLP010000038.1 GCA_026387515.1 Candidatus Omnitrophota bacterium
AAAAATGTTAATCTCAAAGCCCAAACACGTATTGGGAACGATAAATCTATCGTTGGCAAAGCTTAATCCCTTGACGCTTATATCATCGCTTAAGGAGTTATCGAAATTCCCACATCCCCTGGCCTGGTATCTTAGTTCCAACCGGCAAGGCAGGCGTGGAAAACGCCTTTTTTCCTCCCCACCTACAGGCATATGGGCCTCTAAATTAAGCTGGAGGAATCCGTGGCGGTAATTCCTCCAGTGCTAAATATAACACAAAACCAGGGCCATATCAACACTTTACATGTAAGCTATGATTGGTATAATGGGCATTGAAAGGAAAATGCCGTGTACTGTAACCCGCCTTTTTCTTTGCCAGCAGAAAGCATGAAGAAGCCCTCTCTCACCTTATATACGGGGTCACCCAGAGGAAGGGCATTATTGTTTTGACCGGTGAAGTCGGCACCGGTAAAACTACCCTGTGCCGGCTATTCCTTAGCCAGCTGGAAAAATCCCGGCAAAAGACAAAAACCGCATTTATCCTTAATCCGCATTTCTCGGATATCCAGCTTATAGAAGCCATCGTAAAAGATTTCGGGATCGATACCCGGATCAATACCCGCACTTCTTTTTTCTGGGAGCTAAACCAGTTTCTGCTGCGCCAGGCCCAAAACGGGAATAATTCTATCCTGATCATCGATGAGTCACAGAATTTGAAAACCGACCAGCTGGAACAGATCCGTCTACTCTCCAATCTAGAAACAGAAAAAGACAAACTTATCCAGATTGTCTTGGTTGGCCAGCCGGAATTAAACCGCAAACTCGACCTCTATGAATTACGACAGCTGCAACAACGTATTATGGTACGCTATAATATCACACCCCTGGGACACGATGAAGTAAAAAACTATATCTATCACCGGCTTATAGTGGCAGGTTCAAAAAAGATAAAATTCAGCGAAGAGTCAATCAAGGCCATAACCGAATTTTCAACAGGTATCCCCCGCCTTATTAATATTATCTGCGACCGCGCGCTACTGGCCGGGTTTGTCGCAGAAACAAACTCCATTGAGATGAAGATTATCGACAGGTGCCTTCAAGAACTAGGCAACTACACTTTGCAACCCCAGGGAAAATCCAACCTATGAGCATAATCTACGACTCGCTAAAAAAGATTGAAAAAGATAGAATCCCGACGCAACACCCCATACCAAAAACACCCCCCCAAGAACAAAAATCCGGACTTCTAAAACATTTAAGGTTAATCGCTTTCTACGGGATATTCTCGGTTGTAGGCGCTGCCGTTAGTATCTTTACCTTCAAATCCTTCTTCAAAAATCCCGGGCCATCCAAAAAATTTATTGCCGCCAAGAGTAAACCCGTTGGGCTACCGAGAGACGCTCGCCAGGCTCCGACTTCGTTAAAACTAGTCGCCCCGCTTATTCTAAACGGAATATTCTTTTCCGGAAAGAGCGGCTATGCGCTAATTAATAATCAGATTGTAACAGAGGGCGAAGTGGTAGAAGGTGCTTACGTGCAGAGGATTTCTGAAGATGGGGTAGTGTTAAAGAGTAGCTCCGGGATTATGAGGTTATCGACCCGCGCAAAATAACTACATCCTTCGTTCAACGGCTCTCCTTACTATTTCTTCCGGTACATTATCCTGCAACCTAGCTTTACCTATCCCTTCCAGTAATACAAATCTATTTCTCGCGCCTACGAATTTTTTGTCGTGGTAGTGCGCTTTTATTATATCGTTTAATTTTAAACCCTTTATCTCAACCGGCAGGCCTGATTTCTTAAACAACTTTTGGATCCTAGTGAAATCGCTAAGCTTAATTAGTTTCAGATCCAAACTAATGTCTGCAGCAACCAGCATCCCCAAGGATATGGCCTCTCCATGGTTATAACGCATAAACTTACCTGCCGCCTCGATGGCATGGCCTATGGTATGGCCAAAGTTCAAAATAGTCCTTAGGCCCATATCTTCTTTCTCATCGCGAGAGACTATCTCTGCCTTGATCCCGCTTGAGCGAGTAACAATAAAAATAAGGGCTTTATCTTTTAACTCAAGGACCTCGCGCAAATTACCTTCGAGGAAAGAAAATAGCCTGCGGTCTTTTATAACCCCATATTTTATCACTTCCGCCAAGCCGCTTCTTCTATCTCTGGCAGAAAGAGACTTAAGAAAGTTAGTATCGCTTACGACTAATCTGGGTTGATAGAAAGCGCCTACCATGTTCTTGCCAGTCTCTAGATCAACCGCGGTCTTGCCTCCGATGCTCGAATCTACCTGGGCAAGAAGGGTTGTGGGGACCTGTATATATGGTATGCCGCGGCGAAAAACCGAGGCCACAAACCCAGCCAGATCTCCCGCCACCCCTCCGCCGAAGGCGACAATAAAAACGCGCCTGCACTTAGAGAAAACAGCAATATCCTCCAATAAAGACCAGGCTTGCGCCAAAGATTTGGCTTTCTCGCTATCCGGTATAATCCTTACCTTAACAGAAATACCCGCCTTCTTTAGGGCATCTATAAGAACAACGCCGTATTTCTTAGAAAGATAGGC
>JAPLLP010000294.1 GCA_026387515.1 Candidatus Omnitrophota bacterium
AAGATAGGCCCATCGAGAGCCAATGTATGGTATTCTCCCTGCTCTCCACAAATATCGAGCCCCGTCTTATTGCCGATGGCGATAAGCTCACTCAAAGCTTTTTTATCGAGCTCCCTGCCAAGCCATTCTTCATCAAGACAGCCTGTCTTCACGCATGAGATTATCACTTTAAAACCGCTGGATAACAGCTCCATAAAGACTTCACGCCTGTTGGCGCCCCATAGGGGTGTAAGGACGTCCACGCCGCTATTCCTACACCTTTCTCTGATCCAATTAGGCAATCCGTTAACTTCCGCTATGTCACCCGTTATGAAAGCGTCTATTTTATGTTTATCCTTGAATGCACGTATCGCTTTTTCATAACCGCCCTCCACAGGAGCTTCGATCACCACTTCATGGTGCGGCATGCCAATGGCTTCCGCCTGATATTTAATAAATGGCAGTGGATGTGCCAAAAAATCCGCCTTTTCGGGTACGAACGTAAGCAGGTTCACTATCTCATAGCCCGCCAGGCGGGCCTTATGAAACGCCAGCGCGGAATCCTTGCCACCAGTCCATAGAACTGTCGCGCGCATATTTAGAATTTTGCTCTTATGCCGCCGTAAGCGTTGATGCCCGGCTCGCCATAGCCTCGCACTTGTTGGTAGTGTTTGTTGAATAGATTTTCTATGCGGCCAAAGATACTAAAGTTTTTAGAAATTGAATAATCAGCCCTTAAACCTACCAGCGTAAATTGTTTTATCTTATCAGTTCCGCTATTAAAATATCGTCCGGTATGATTGATGTTAATACCTAAAGTAATTTTTGAAATCGGCTTTACATCTACATTTATGTTAAATTGATTTTGTGGTACTTTAGGAAGCTCTCTATCTGTTGAATAATCCATCGTATTCGTGCTTGTTACGTTTGCTGATACTCGTAATTTTTCATCAAATAGGTTCACCTCTGCCCCATATTCCATTCCAGTAGATTTTGCTTTGGATGCGTTCTGATAGGTGTCTTGACCTGTGGCAGGATCCGTGACATATTTTATGAGATTGGAAAATCGAAGCTGAAAATAGGTAGCGCTCAGTTTCAATTTGCTATCGAAGAGGTATTGATCTATTCCAAGCTCATAAGACTTGGCGTCTTCGGGCTTCAAATTGACATTTCCACCCAAAAACCACCAACCCGGATTTGGGGGTGCATATAATTGATTGAGCGATGGCGCCTTAAATCCTGTGGAATAAACCCCTCGCCCCCTTGTTCCTGTCGGAGCTAGATAAAAGGCATCTATTTTATAAGTATTATGTGTGCCAAATTGAGAATGATGGTCAACTCTCATGCTTTGAGTGGAGCCAATTATGTCTTTAAAGTGGATTTTATTCTGAAGGTAAAGACCCGAATTCCTATCAAAAACTTTCGGGTTATCAGTTATTACGAACGCAGAATCAACATAATATGAATCCGATAATTCTTGTAGATAATCGTAGCCTATCGTAAAGGTGTCGTAATCGAAGATGTGAAAATTATTCTGATAGTCAAGCCGCACTGCCCTCCCATCGTACCAATCGCTAAGGCCGTTCGGATAATCAAAATCTCTTCTAAAGTTATTCATGTATGAATACCTTACAGAATAATCGTATTGCTCAATTGGCCTATGTTCAACATATAATGAATACAAAAATAGGTTCGACTTACCTATTAGCTGATCATTGTCACGCATAAAATCATCATATCTAAACCTTGCATATATATTTCGCAATGTGGCACCTATGGTCAGATCTTTATTAATTTCATAATCGAGCCTGCCGGCGACGCTGACGAAATACCGCGCGTGTTAAGCTGGGAGTAAGCGAAAGAATAATGCAGCCCTTTCTCATAACCACCAAAATTAACATATTCATCCAGTGTGCGAAGAGATCCCGCTTCAATACCTGTTTCAAAAAATGGTTTGCTTGGTTTCTTGCTCTCAACATTTATTATTCCGCCAATAGCATCGGATCCATAAAGGGCTCCCTGTGGCCCTCTGGTAATTTCAATTTGCTGTATATTATCAAGAGGTAGCTGAGCAAAATTAAAAGCCCCGTCGGGCGAGGCTGGATCATATACCTTCATTCCATCCATTATAAGTAGCGTTTGATTTGGATTCGCCCCACGCATCCTTATCATCGCTGGCGCTCCAAAGGCTCCGGACTGGGTTACGCTTACACCGGCATATTCCGTTATAATATCCTTAGCAAATTTCTTTTGGCTCGACTCAATAATTGTATCGTCTATAACCGATACGGAGCTGGCAGTCATAAGAGAGGACTCTCTTATCTTGTCCGGCGACACAACGATTTTTTCTAACTCCACAGCCTTCCCTATAATGGCTTCGGCCGGACGAGTAGCGGTGTCTATAATCTCTTTAAATACATCCTTCTTCTCTTCAGCATATGCTGAAGTTGCGATAAATAAAAATAATACAACTGCTATTACTTTCTTCATGTCTTTCTCCAATATGTTATCCGCCTTCGCAATCAACAGAATGCAACTGAATGCTTCGGCGGATTGTTTTGCTGCTCGTAATCGGCAGCAAAACAAAAATCCCCGCACAAATTTTTGTGCGGGGTAAGTTCCCTGATTTTACTTAAACCCGTATATAGCGGCATTCTTTTCCGATGCCTTAATATATAGGTAGGTCTTCTGACTGCCCAGCCCTTTTTAACTGCCTTCCCATTTCAAATTTTGAAACAGTGGCTTAATTATTAAAAAGGTTACCTTTTCTTATAAAAAGAAAAGGGCTGGACTACAGCGGCGGGACCGTTTCCGTTTGCGTCTTACTTATGACGCGTTGGAATTCCCTTTTAAGCTCTCTCGAGCGCCCATATAGAATAGTGTGTCAAAGAATAAGCTAGATTATATTCTCGCAGAGTTACCAAGTCAAGAAAATTATTCGCATCCATAATCTGTGCCACTGTTTTTAGGCGGGAACTTACGGTGCCCGCCTTCAACATGAGTGTTGGCAGGCAGACCTT
>JAPLLP010000058.1:0-720 GCA_026387515.1 Candidatus Omnitrophota bacterium
CGAAGGCTTGGGTTTGAATTTATCCAGAAAATTAACCTTGGTGAATTTCCCCGGGTTGGCAATTACAACGTCATTGGACACGTCGTTATCATAACCGTTAATTATACGGATCTGGGCGCCTTCAATCTTATAACCGAACTGCGGGTTATTACGCAGGATAAAATTTATCTTGGCCAGCGCCGCCTGTCCGACATACCAGGGAGTATGCCAGTAGGTCCAGCCGTAAGTGCCGGGAAAATGCACCACAATTGAATAATAACATTTAAGTGCCTGCTTCAATAACCCTGACTTCTCCAAAATAAGCCCGGTATAAAATAACTTGACCCCCTGCGGCTCCGGGGCGGTGGCCCATTTTAGAAACGCCGCTTCTAGATCCGGAGACTGCACAAAATCCCAGTGGCTACCCTCAAGGCGCTTGGTCTCTTTGGTCGATTTAAATTCCGGGTCCCAGCGTATGGAAGTGGTATTCGGATAAACGCCTTCTCCTACGGCACCACTCAAGCCTTCCTGGTCCTTGACGATATACTGGTAATCTCTGGTCCCCGTATTTTTAAATTCGCCGTATTTGACATAATCCACGAAGTCTTCTTTCCCGGAATCATATAAGACCACTTTGCTGGACAGCTGGCTTACTTTTATTTTGGCCTCGACCTTAGTAGTCTCCGCACACGGCGTAGACATTTTTTCGTTGGGGTTCAACTTAAGGATGCTCTCGCGGGC
>JAPLLP010000058.1:766-1986 GCA_026387515.1 Candidatus Omnitrophota bacterium
GGGGTCCCAGGCCTGGGCATAACAGTATTTTTCAACCACTACCTTAAATAGCTGAATGGCCTCTTTTGACTTTCCCTGGTCGCGAAAGGATTCTCCCTGTATAAAATAGGCGGTAGCCACATCATTCAATATGCCCATCGCCTCAATATCCGGCCTGTTCTTTGGCAGAACCCTTAAAGAAGCCTGCTCCTTGTCCGCCTCATTTTTGTATAGATCAATGATCTGCTGGGTATAATCAAAGGTCGCCTTGACGTCCTTATCTCCGTGGGCGTGCCAGGCCTTGACGATCAGATCCCCGGAAGAAGGCTTTTCCTCGGCAAGGCCATGATTAAGGCTAAAAAATAATCCCATGACCAAAAAACCCAGCACTCCGATGAACTTTTTCATCCTACAACTGCTCCTTGAGTAACTCCCTTAACGATATATTTCTGCATCAATAAATAGACGATGATAATAGGTAAAGCGGTAATGGTCAAACCGGCCATAAGCAATGGGTATTTAGTGATAAACTCTCCCTGAAAAGTGGTCAAGGCCACCTGAAGAGGCATAAGCGATTTAGTATCAAAAATGATCAAGGCCAGGACATACTCATTCCAGACATTAAGGGCATTAAATACGACCACCACTGCCAATACCGGTTTAGCCAGAGGCAACGCCACGTGCCACCAGATGCCTATCTTAGAACACCCATCGATGCGCGCGGCATCCTCCAACTCTTTGGGCATCTTGTCAAAGAATGTCTTCAACAAAAATATGCTCGTGGATAGCCCGACATTAACCATGCAGAGTATGTAACCGATGGCGGTATTGCGCAGGTGCAGTTTGTTCAATAAAACATACAGCGGCACAAAGCTTCCCGGTATGGGTATCATCATCGCGGCAAGGAACATGAAAAATAAGAGATTCCTTCCGGGAAACTTCAGACGCGAAAAACCATAAGCCGCCATGGAAGAAATAATGATAATGCTCACCACTACCGACGTAGTATAAAATATGCTATTGATAAAATACCGGCCAAAACCGCCTTCTTTCCAAGCCAGGTAATAATTCTCAAAATGGAATTGGTGGGGCAAAAGCGACATATCGCGAAAGATGGTGCTTTGAGTCTTGAGGCTCGAAGATACCATCCACAATAAAGGAAAGAGGCAGCTCACTGCCACGGTCAGCAAAAAAACGTGGATGAGCACGTTAATAGTCACCTTCTTGGTCTTATAATAGGC
>JAPLLP010000058.1:2002-2572 GCA_026387515.1 Candidatus Omnitrophota bacterium
CCTGCGCGCAGGCATAACCAAATCGCGATGAACCGCGCATTGCCGCCAGGATCCTTAATACCGGCACCTGGGTATGATACGCCGGGCCGCCTCCGGTCATAGCGATGATCAAGACAAAAGCCTGCATAGTGCCTAATACGGTAAGTATAGCTACTAATACCGCTACCGGGATCATCAGCGGTATGGTAACGCCCTTAAACGACTGCCAGGCATTAGCCCCGTCTACCCGCGCCGCCTCGTATAACTCGCGGGGGATAGTCTGTAACCCGGCTAAGAATATCAGGAATCCCCAGCCAAAACCCTTCCAGCAGTGGACAATGGCCACGGCGTTCAATGCGGTCCGGGGGTCAGAAAGCCAATTCCTCGCTAAATTGCCAAGCCCTAAATGTACCAACCAGTGGTTCAAAAGCCCGTAATTACCGTCCAAGAGCCACTGCCAAACCAGGCCTACCACTACTTCCGATAATACCGGCGGGATGAAAAAAATTACCCGGTAAAAATTCTTGGCGCGGATCTCCCTGTCGCAAGCCCAGGCCAATAAAAACGCCAGGGCGTTTTGAAAGATAAGCG
>JAPLLP010000019.1:0-4658 GCA_026387515.1 Candidatus Omnitrophota bacterium
AGGCATTACACCCAAAGACTGTTTCAATCACTATATGCTTAGGGATTATCCTTCCCCCATCCCAATTTAAAATATTAGAAATCGGTAGACTGTTTTTCATCTCAGCTATAAAAAGTTTTTTTTCTTTAAGTATTTTTATTACCATTTCATGATTCACTGCAAATTCTTCGGAATGAGGACATAGGTATTCATCGCGTACATCTTTAACAAGCATTATCATATGCTCAAGCCGTATTTCTTTCTGGATGGCATAGGACAATTGATAACAGGAACGGTTAACACATTTACTATCATCCAAAACCACTAGCCTGCGAGTTTGAGCCGTATCTTGTATTATACACTTCCAGTCAGTAGAAAGTGCAGTACTGACTGAAAAAAGTGAAGCCTGTATCCCTTGAGAGCTTAATTCACTCCATAGCTTTAAACCTTGAGGGAACGAAAAATTAAAACACACTATTGTCGCATCCGCACCTTTATAATACTGAAATATTTCGTCATTAATATTTGTGATCGCACTGCCTACGCATTCCATAATCTCGGTATTAAATAGCCGCTGACTTACTCCGATTATCCTAAATCCTGGCGAAACCAGATGTTTTGACACTATGTAATCCGCGTCATGCAAGTTAGAAATCATATACCCGGGAATGCGGGCGATAGAGCAAAAATCTCCACAATTATTAAGACTGGATTGTATCCCTTCATACCCCTTATCCACTACAACAGTAACGATAGTAAATGAAGCCTTCGGCTTATTTTGACGCACAAAGTTGTAAGTATTTACGAGATGATCGATTCCTAACAATAAGAAATCCTGCTGTTTCATGAAAAAAATTGATGACACCCCGTTTAACATAAGGCCAAAACCAACACCTACCTGGGTATTCTCAATATTCGGAGTATTCATAACAAGATGCCTTGGAGAATCTTTAAACCCTTTACTTAATCCTGAAAGGCATGAACCAGCGGAAATATTCTGCCCAAAGAGTACGATTGAATCTTGCGCCTCCAGCACCTTCCTTATACGTTCGTTCACATACTGAATGTACTTCATTGAATTTCCTCATGTAATCTTCTAAGTATCACACGTGATATTTTTTCCAACTCAGCTTCTTTAAAATGCCTTAAGAGAACATAAACCGGATCGGAGTCATCTTTTTCTATAACCGGCCATTCGCTAAGCTTAACGGTGGGAGCCGCACCACAATGATAATTAATAAACTTTCCTTGCGGAAACTCATCTGTCTTTAAACACCAATCCCCAAGTGTACGCAGTTTGACTTCCACAATAACTGGCAGCTTTTTTTTAAGTGAAAGGGTACGCAGATTAGATAAAGAAGCGCTATAGGTAAAAGGGTCATTTCCTTTTAGGACTTCAAAAGGAATATCAAAAGTCGATGCTAAGCGTTTCATATAAATATTACAACGTCGTTCAGGAATCTTGGTAGCTAACGACCATTCATTATTTTCGATTATAATCAAGCTGCTTAAGCTGTAGGTCCTCATAAATAAAAGACTTTCGTAAAAAGCGCCCTCTTCAATTCCACCGTCACCTGTTACCACTATGACAATCCCGGGTATCTTTTTTATTTTACTGGCAAGTGACAAACCGCAGGAAACGCAAAGGTTGTTCCCTAAGATGCTTGAAGTATAAATTAGCCCGCGTGTTTCGTTTGCTAAGTTCATTGAACCTAAACGGCCTGCGGCAAGGCCATCTTTCTTTAAAAGATACTCGTTGATATGCGCCTTCAATGAAGAGGAGCGAACAAGGTTGTAATGGACATTCCGATGAGAAAGGACAAGCTGGTCGCTATCTTTCATTACCGCGTTGACTGCGGCAGCAATTGCTTCATGTCCTAAGGCTAGATGAATGGGAATTTTAAATTCATTATTTTTTAATTTTTCATTAATGATCATCTGCCCTAACCGAACACGCAGTATATCTTTTGCAATATTTAAATCTTTAGCCATCGAAAACGTTCCTTCTCTAAAAACTATACCCCGCCGAACTGAGCAACAAAAGTATTAAAGCTCGGGTATGCGCGATGCATATCAGAAATCATAGGTATTGAACCATTAAGGGGCCAGTCAATCCCCAAATCCTTGTCATCCCATGCAATGCCTTTGCTGTGTTCTCCTGAATGGTAATTATCTGAATTAAGCAATACGTAACAATCATCAGTTAATGAAAGGCAACCATGGGCAAATCCGGGCTTGACAAATAAGGCATTAACTCCCTCCCTTGACAACACCGCAGAATCCCACTTCCCAAAAGTAGGGCTTTTTTTGTGCATATCGACGCTAACCCAAAACATCTCACCGGTTAACACCGTAATCAATTTACCTTCCGTAAAAGGAGCAAGTTGTATATTCAATCCCCTTACTACATTTTTGGTCGCAGTATAAGAAAGGCTCTGCTGTTTCCAGAGGACATCGATCCCTTTCTCCTTAAAGAAACGGTCATCAAAAATTCGCAACATAAAACCTCTCTTATCCACAAAATTTTCCGGGGCAGTAATCTCATACATCCCATCGAGTCTTTTCTTTGTTATTTTCATCAAGCCTCCCAAATGATATTTTTTAATCTATAGCTTTAAAAATTCTTTTACCGATTTTAACCCGTCTTCTATATCAATTAAAGGAACCCAGCCCAGCAGGTCTTTGGCCTTCTTATTGGATATTTTTCTGATACTTGGTTGATCCGGAGAACTCTCGGTAATAAGAAACTTCCTGCCCAGCAATTTTTTACTTGTTTTAATAATATCCCCTAATGTAGTTAACTTATCCGCTTGAATATTTATAATTTCAAAGCCCTTGATGCCGATTGACTTGATTATCGCCGAAGCAATATCGGAAACGTGGATGAAATGCCTGCCTGTTTTAAGAGAGCCCACGGTAATTTCATTTTTGGTGGCGCAATCGTTAAAAAGCGACTCAACCGCGGACCAATTGGTCAACCGGGGGCCGTATACGATCCCAAAACGCAAGATAGTTACCGGACAGAAACCATAAGCATATCTTTGGCGTAAGTTACACTCGCTCACCAGCTTTGAAAGAGCGTATTCAGAGGATAAATTTTGAGGGTCAATATGAAATTTTTCGATCTTATACCTTCGCGCTTCCCAACATCCGCCATAGACCCATTCGGTAGAAGCGAAAATAAACTGCTTTGCCTTTTTTTCATGCGCGGCATTTATAAGGTTAAGCGTGCCCATTACATTAACGTTAAAACATGCGGACACATTATTTTTACAATCGGCGTCTCTAGATAATGCAGCGAGATGAACAATCGCATCTATCCCTTCCGGGATTTTTTCCTTTAAGTCTATATCCCTGATATCACCTGTAACAAAATCGGGGTTATTCCCCGCTAACAAGTCAATGCCCGACACATGAATGCCGGCCTGACGGCTCTGCCTGATTAATTCTTTACCAATGAAACCATTCGCTCCGGTTATGAATATTTTCATAATCCTCTAATTAATCTCCTCCTGAAACAGGAAAAATCTGTCCCGTTATAAAATCTCCCCCTTCGGAAGCTAAAAATACAGCCATACGCGCAATATCTTCGGGTTTCCCCGCGCGCTTTAAAGGTACAAGGGAAACCCGCTGCTTAAATCTTCCCTTTCTGTATCCGGAAATTTTATCCTGCATGGGTGTATCAATAAGCCCACAGCGAATCGAATTAACCAATATCCCATACTGAGCTCCTGCGCGTGAAAAACCAATTGTCATTGTATCTAAAGCTGCTTTGGAGGCGCAATAATGAATATTATAAAGGCTACCTCCGTATTTTACCGAAGCAGTAGAAATATTAATAATCCTTCCTCCTCCACTTCTTTTCATATATTCAAATACCTGTCCCATTAAATAAAAGGGCGCTTTAGCATTAAGAGCAAAGGTTTTATCCCAGGACTTCTCGGTCAATGCGGAAAAATGTTTGTAATCATAAATAGCTCCGGCATTATTTATAAGCACATCAATGCCACCGTAAATTTTTATAAATTTTTTAATTAAATTATCCCTATCGCTGGCTAAAGTAAGATCAGCCTGGAATAAATGCGCTTTTGCGCCGAGTTCGTTTATTTTATTTGCTACCCTTATTGCGTCTTTTTTACTACTACAATAATGAACCCCAACCTCTGCCCCATAATGCGCAAAGAGTACGGCGATAGCTGCCCCGATACCAGTGCTAGAACCGGTAACAAGCACTTTTTTCTCTTTAAGAGATTCAAACATTGGTACTTTCCTTTCTTAGGCCCTAAAGGCTTTTTCTTAAATAAAAGACATTAATACGCTTGAACCTTGCGCCTCGTAACCAATCGGAACTTCATGTAAATCAGATAAAGCCTTTTTAACAGCCTCTTTGTGCCTTGGCCTGACAATGAAGAGTAAAAATCCGCCCCCGCCTGCCCCGCAAAGCTTGCCGCCTAAGGCACCGCTTGCCATTGCGCGCGCATACCAGGTATCAATCTTGTCATTGGTAATTCCTTTTGCCAATTCGCGCTTAAGCAGCCAACCTTCATTAAGCAATTTGCCGAATGACCCTAAATTAAATCCATTTTGGATAAGATCGCGCATCCGTTTGGCCTGATCGCGCATCGTTAAAAGCTCATCTGCCTTTTTTGAAGTATTTTTCTTCTGTTCCGATAAGACTG
>JAPLLP010000019.1:4704-5455 GCA_026387515.1 Candidatus Omnitrophota bacterium
AATATTTCATTGATTTCAGATAAAGATATTTTCTGAGGCTCTATACTCACTCCTCCATCGCGAAGAAAACAAATATAATTAATTCCTCCGAAAGCCGCGGCATAATGATCTTGTTTTCCTATTGGGTGCTTTAGAATTTCGATTTCAATACAAGCTGCCTCCTCGGCAAGATGTCCGGCAGATGGACGCTCACCTTTAAACGCATGTAAAGCATTTAAGAGCCCAACAGCAAAACTGCTTGAAGACCCAAGCCCTGATGAAGCTGGTAGATCGGCAACGGTACTAATATAAATCGGCGGCTCTACTTTTAAAAAACGGATACACTCTCTGGCAATAGCATTTTTCACTTCATTTAAACTCTGGGCATTCTCGGATTCTGAATAGTTTAAACGATAGTTCTCCTTAAAGAGCTTCCCATGGCGTTTAACCGTAACATAGAGATATTTATTTATTGCGCTACTTAATACTGCGCCATATTGTTTTTCATAAAAGCTCGGGAGGTCCGTTCCTCCTCCAGCGAAACTCACCCTTAAAGGGGTTCTGGTTGTAATCATTTTCTTACTCCTCCAAACTTTTAATATACTGTCTAATGCCCGCCGAAATATCTACTCGCGGATACCAACTGAGTACCCGCGCGGATTTTCTAGTATCAGCCCAAAAGTTTAATTTTTGCTTTGTCCGGGAATTTTCAATGATATGATTAGAAATATTTATTTTACCATTCAATTCCTTTTCAATTATCTTACAAATA
>JAPLLP010000200.1:0-2318 GCA_026387515.1 Candidatus Omnitrophota bacterium
ACCTGCCAAAAATACAGCCAGTAAAAACAGGGAAATATACGCTCCCCCTATATAAATATTCTGCCAGATAAAATGTAAAAAAGGAATAGCTAGGACTACTTTTTTAAAAGGATCCCTGTGGTGTGAAGTAAGGATGTATAAATACAAAAGAACGAACAGGATGTTGAAGATAAATGGGCGGCTGAAATAACGCTGCGCAAAGATAAAAGAAACAGGGATGATAATAAGAAACGCGCTGGATATAGAAAGGGTCCTGCGGATAAAGAAAAAAAGCAACAATAAAACGGCCGTAAAATACAAGCACCTAAAAAGCTGCAATCCCACAAGCCCAAACGAATTATATGTGAAGAAGAGGATAACCTCGCCCAGCCACTGAGTAGCCAGCCATCTTATGTTGCTTGAGGTATAAGAGAAAGTGTCGTAAAAAGGCAATACCCCATGTTTTACTATCTGTTCTCCGATCTTTATATGAAACCATACGTCCTCTATCTCCAGGCGCAGAAAAAACATGGTCGCGATCAAAGAAAAAAATACCCCGATAGCCAGAAAAGCCAATATCCTGTTAAGCCGACTATTCTTTAACATGAGCCCTCAAAATATCATTTCTTATTTCCAGCGTAATCTCTATCCTGAAAGGAAGGCCTGTTTCCCTGGTCATGGTTAATTTATCGGTTTTTTCTAACTTACCGTAGGCCAAAGAATATAAAGCCTCCTCTTTACGAAAATCTTTCTCTGATTCTATGCTTCTTACTTGGCGCTTCAAATATGGCGATAATATGAAGTTCCATTGCAGCGCGTGTCTCTTTCTTCCCTCAAAACTATCGCATATTTTAAGCCGGGCTTCTTTAGTATAAAACTTTACCTCTCTTTGATGTATAACGCGTTCGCCTCCCAATCTACGGGTACGGTATTGACCCAGGAAAACCCTGTAATCTTCATCGCCCTTCCACTCCGAAGACTTAAATCCCAGCTCATTACCCATGCTAAATAAATGGCTCAAGCTGATCTTATTCTGCTCCTCCTTATCAATGGTAACCGTGTTATGCAAGTTAGTGCTTCGGAATCTATTCCTCGCCTGTGGATCTTGAGTATAAACATAAGTCCCGGGATCAACAATGATATCCTTGCCCTCGGCAAACCACTCAAAACTCAAACGATCGTTATGACAATGCCCACCGTTTCCATTTTTGTTGAGCCGCCATGAGCACTCTCGATATCCATGCCGTGCTGCAGTCGTATCTGCGCGATGGCGTGCTGCGCGACCCTGGCGTGATGGGCTTGCACAGCTTCGCGCGCGAGGAACTCGCAGCGCGCGGTTTTGACGCCTGCGGCAGGCGATATCATCATCCTGCGAAAAAAGTTCTTTGATCTTCCAGGCGGATTCTCTAAAGAATACTGCCCCTAAAGCCAAGATATATCTATGATCAAGGATTTCCCGGGGAAACAGGGTAAATAATCTTCCCGAATCGTTATCGCCGATTTGCGGCATTCTGCCGTTTGGCTTCAATAGATAACTTGTTGCGTCAAACATCTTAAAGAGCTTACGCATAAACTGCCTGCCAAATACCGTTTGCGCGGCTTCCAGATAATTTCCTCCGTTAAAACCGCTATGCGCCCTTGCTACTGCTAAAACGGCAAAAAAGAATAGCTCCAATGACAAACGGTGATAACACGTAGATGCTTCAAAATCACAGCCATCTTCGTATACCTGCTTATCCATCTCTTTGATCAATTCTTTAACCGCAAACTTCTTCCATCGCTTTGATTCTTCAAATTGAGGAAACGATACGCCGATAAAAATTAAACCTGCAATATCAGAAAGATAATGATTAGAGGTTACAAACGGCGAATACTCCAGATTAGCCATAATATGCCTGCCGTGCTGGCGCATGCTCATAAGAAATTTGCCCAAGAATTCCTCTTTTACCAGCGACGAATGTTTAAAAATATGATACCCGGTAATCCAATTACAGGCGCGAATAGCCACATCCATAGCGCAGGCCCAGTTCACCCCGCGCCCTGGCGGATTATTATTTATCCAATCATCCACCTGATCCGTGAATTCGTTAGTATATTTCTCATCTCCCGACAATAGATACGCCTCAGCTAAAAAAGCCACATGCTGAAAACGGGAGAGTTCCCAGGGCACCTTTATATCGGCTTTACCGTATGGGATCTCTATATCCCGGTATAATTTAGCCGCCTCCCAGGAATAACTATTCTTGAAATCAACGTGCCAATTAATCTTTTCCCCTAAATAAACCTCTCCGGACCCAAGAAGATCAAAAATGTGCCTGCAATTTTTTTCTGCCTCCCGG
>JAPLLP010000200.1:2365-6863 GCA_026387515.1 Candidatus Omnitrophota bacterium
GCCTCCCGGATGATCTCTTGCGCTGCGGAATGAGGTAAAATATTAAGATGGGGAGAAAAAACGCCTGCCTCTTCTCTTTCTTTTGCCTCTTCTAAACGCGACTTAAGGGCATTGATAATCCTACCGGTATGCTGTTTCCAGGTATATTTTGATTCCGCTTCTCTGCGGGCTGCTAAGCCAAGACGCCTTCTTCTATCTTCATCCTCCAGCAGTATTTTAATCCCATTCATAAGCGATGCTGCATCTTTAGGTTCAACTAACCAGGCGGTCTCATCATGCTTAAGCACTTCCCCAATCTGGCCTAAAGATGAGGCAATAATCGGCTTACCCATAGCCATATATTCAAATAATTTCGTGGGAGAACCGAAAAAAGGAGAACCGTCAGGATTCGGAACATGCGGAGAGACCAAAATATCGCATGCGGCCAAATAACGCGGACCTTCCTTCTGCGGGACGATCCCGGTCAATATGCAAGAATCTGATAACTGGCTATCCTTTATCCTTGCCTTAACCGTAGACATGGTAACGCCATCACCGATCATTAACAATCTTACGCGTTCTCTATACTCGGGGTGTTTTTTTAAAAACAACCCAAAGGCTTCAATTAAAACCTCTGCGCCATGCCACTTGCCGAATGTGCCGATAAAACCAAAAACAATTCTTTCTTTTAATTTATACAACTCTCTAACGCCAGCCCCCTCTACCGCAGGATGATATTTTTCCGTATCAACGCCGTTAGGATTGACTAAGATCTTATCCGGGAGTATCCCCCTGCTTATTAATTCATCTTTCAGGGCCCGGCTTACCACTACCACCAGGTCTGCCGCGCGAAGATTCAATAATTCTATTGCCGCGGAAAGCCGCTTGAATATCACCCCTGAACCCCAGTGCCTGCTTACCCATGCTTCAGAACCGTTATATTCCAATACTAAAGGCACGTGATACCGCTTTGATAACTTTACGCCGCTATAATTAAAATGGCTGTACCTCTGGTAAATAAAAGATAGCCTTTTACCCTCCAAAATACTCTCTGCCGCCGAAAATAAAGATTGATTAAAATTCAATAACGGCAATTCCGGGAAATCCCAGAATGCCTCATTGAACCGAATAATATGCTTTTCTATGTCATCCCTGACCATTGGAATCGTATCGCTGGTTAAAAAAAGCGGTTTCGGGACAAAATTATCAAGATTATTCAAGACGCCGGAAATGTGCGTCACCGAACCTCCAGCGAGGAGCGTCGCGCAAAGGTCTGTCCTTAGATACAAAGGACGGTGATCAAGGTCCAAGGCTTTAATCGTGGGTTTTTTTTCCAGCTGCCCGGATAATATTTTTACCTCAGAGTAAACGCGGAACAATAAAAAGGGGACTCTGAATAAATCTCGTATCACTCGCCATCCAGCCTCCACCAGCAACCTGGCAGTAACGCGCAGGGACATCCCACTAGCATCCTGAATAAAGCACTCGTCCCGGCTTAATAATCGCAGTAACATAATAATAAAAAACGGCGGGCTGGTGGTGGATACAGAGTAAGTAAGAAAAGTAACCCTCTGATAACGAAAGAAATTAAGAAAAAACTTGCCGCGGAATATCCAATCTTTAAGCCCGGTTATTGAAATTGAAGCCGTATTTGGACAGACCGCAGGCCCTCTGATAATCCCATCCGTAACTAAAAGCCGATTGTTATTCATACTATTAACATTGACTAACTTCTGCCAAAAAATAAAATCCGGCTGAATTTCTTAAGAACAATCTCCCCAACATACAATTCATCTTCATCACCGGCGCTATCCCCGTGAACAAGGTATTGCTTAACGGACCGCAGAATAATACCGAACCACGGGCCTCTCTGACCAAAAAATCATTGCGCCGCAAGAGCTCAAGTGCGGAAATGAAGGTGAAACGCTGCAGATGCGGCGATTCTGATAACGTAGCGGAAAGGGTGGTCTCAAAATCATATCCTAATATCAGCCGCTTAAATCTAATGATATTCTGCTTGATCCTTGCCTTTTCCAGAAAAACTCCCACTTTCCCTTTGTTCCAAATCAGGCTCTCGAATTCAAACCATCCCCGGCCGTTAGGAACCGTAACCAGCATCCTCCCGCCCTTATTGATTGCGCGTTTAAATACCTGCAACAAAGAATCCAATTTTTCTCCGGGAATATGCTCTAGTAACTCCGAAACTATAATTACATCGGCTTTTAGATCCAGGCTCAAGGCATCCTGAAACCTGAGGCCATTCGGATTTACCCCCTCCCGGATAAATACCTCCTTACCATATTCAATGCTCTTCCTATCGGAATCAATACCAACCACAGAAAACCCCAGTTTTAGAAGCGGCAAGGTAATCATCACCCCTGTCCCGCAGCCTATTTCGATGATCTTATCGTTAGTATTGAGATGCGAAATAATCCAACGCAATCGTTGGGCATGGCCAAAGATATTCTCTTTTGACAAGTTAGCAGGCGATTTCACGAAGGTATTTATTCCTTATCAGTAGCGACACCAGCAATAAAACGATCAAATTAGTAGCAGAGTAAACATAGGCAACCCCCATAATCCCATAAGCGGGTATGGCAAGCACATTCAAAACAATGGTTATTATGGCGGCAAATGCCCAAATGAACACAACCTCCCTGGGAAAACCTATGCTGTTTAAAAACTGCACAGCTATAGTCTGTAGTCCCAAGAAAACAAATCCGGGCAAGAGCCAAACAAAAACACCCGCCGCAGGAGCAAATTTATTTCCGTACACCAAAGCTATCAAAGGGCCGGCGCAACATCCCAATAATACCGCAATAAACATTATACCTAGCCCGAATACAACTACGGTCTTCCTGACCAGTTTCCACTTTTCTCCAATTGAATTCATTGAACAAAGCCTTGAAAATAAAATGGTACTTACAACCGCCGGTAACAGGCATGCCGTGTCAGTAAGGGCCGCCGCAACGGAGAAATAACCCGTCTGTTGCGCACCAAGCATATTTTGGATCATCAGCACTCCAATGCGCATTACTAAAAAAACAAAGATAGCTGAAAGGTAAGCTTTGGCTCCGTAAAGGCAATGCTCCTTCAATAAAACTAATGATAATGAAGGCCGACCTTCTACAAATGAAAAGAATTTCCCAATAAGCCACAGGAGGCTTCCTATTAGGGTTATGAAACCCGCCATAAAGACAGTTTCTGCGGAAATCGCGCGTAGCGGAATCAAAACCAGGATAATAATTGCGGTCGAAAACTGCATAACCAATTCAATGCCGTTATAAATGCCTATTTTTTGAATACCCAGCAATAAATTCTGCAGCAACAAATATGCCAGCCCGAAAGGTATCCAGCATAATGAAAGCAATAACAAATTCCCCCGCAAGTTAGAAAAAACCGGCCATATTAAAAAAGTGCCCCAGGCAAGTAACGCGCAGATACCCCCCAACACAAAACTTAATCCCAAACTATTTGCGAAAAGATTGCCTAGCAGCCGGCGGTCACCGGCCACAAAATAAGTATTTGCGGAATGCAAGCCCAAATTGCTGAACTGGACACCTAATGCAGAAAGAGTGACAGCTACCGCATACATACCGCGGCCATCCGGACCTAAAAGGCGGGCCGTAAGCACCGAAAGAAATAAACCCATGATACCCAACACAACCCTGGTAGCCAAAGTCGTGCTGATATCGCGGATGAAGCGAGAAGCCACGCCTCTATGGTATAGCCTAAATAATGATGCTGATAAACTTAAACTCAATCTATAAACTCCTTCCACCAAAGGGCAAAATTCAAGAGATACCAAAGCTGAACCCCTTGGCGCCTAGTAATAAGATTCTTTACTTCCTCCTTATCCAAAAAATCGGTTTTCTCGCAGAAGTCCATTAATTCTTTAGAAGCCACATCCCCCAACTTACTGAAAAACCACTCATAAATCGGCACTCCAAAACCCTGTTTCTTACGAAAGATGATTTCGTCCGGGATCACGCCTCGCACGGATTTCTTCAATATATATTTCAGGGTTCCGTTTTTTATTTTTATTGCCGTGGGAATACCCATTGCCAACTCTACAAATTTATGGTCCAAAAAAGGAACCCGGCCCTCAAGGCTTGAACCCATACTCATCTTATCTACCCGCATAAGAAGTAATTCCGGTAAACGTAGATTCAGGTCCATATAAGTCATCCAATTCAGATATGACTTCTCCCATGCCTTCTCCTGAAACCTGCGATAAACCGGCTCCACGGCTTCCCAGGAACTAAGTCCGGCGAATTTTTGCCTTAAGCGCCCGGATAATAACTTATTCTTTTCTACTGCCGAAAACGCCTCTGCCCCTCCCCAAAAAAGAGGAAGGCCTCTGGTCCCCCGGGAAAGCCATTCATAATACATAGACTCACCTTTACCCGCTAATTTCAAACCCATAAGGCCCAACCGCTTAATAAACGACGGAACCGGAAGGTCATTATATCCCTGTAGGCGTAAGAGCGTTTTCCATCCCGGATAACCGCAAAATAAC
>JAPLLP010000289.1:0-1317 GCA_026387515.1 Candidatus Omnitrophota bacterium
CCTATCCCGGTATATAATAATAATATTTGGCAGGCTCCTTCTTTTGCCAGGCTGGTAGAAATAAGTTCTTCTTTTTGCCAGATGATTGAAAGTATGCGCCTGGAGAAATTTGTTACTTTCTCCAGCCACAGCATGAGTTTTAAGACCCTGGTCGATATAGATTATTGGCCCGTGGATATGGTCTCGGATGATTCGGTGATTTACTGGAAGGCTTTCCTTTTTTATAAGGGTAATTACCGGGTTATCCCCTTATATACCACCGTTTCTATGGATGTGGCATATTCCAGCAGCTTTTTAAAAACAATCGAGATGCAATATAAGCAAAAGCGCAGGTGGGCCTGGGGAATTGAGAACTTTCCGTTTTTAGTCAGCGGATTTTTAAATGAAAGAGAAATACCCCTGGTCACGAAAATAAGAAGGTCGTTCCATCTTTTAGAGAGCCATGTAACCTGGGCAGTCTGGGCGATTATCCTGGTTTTTATCGGGCCATTGCCGCTTATCCTGGGAGGGGCTTTTTTTAATCAAATGGCCATAGGTTACAACCTGCCCAAGATAACCGGGTTACTCTTTAATTTCACCTTTGCGGCCAGCCTTGTCTGGGTAATCTTAAGCCGCATAATTTTGCCTCCCCGGCCAAGGGGGATCAGCTGGATGAAAAATGTGGTAATGATACTGGAGTGGGTAATGGTTCCTTTCATAATATTGATTATCGGTTCCCTGCCGGCGCTGGATGCCCAGACGCACCTGGCATTAGGCAGATATATGGAATTTAATCCTACTCATAAAAGTAAGAAAGTGATATAATAATTACCAATATCCAAGTCCCAAGTTACAATTTGGGACTTGATGATTGGGATTTTAATTTTATCTTAGGGAGGCTAAAAATATGAGCATTAAAGAACTGATGCATGAGATGGTTAAGCGCAACGCCTCAGATTTATTCTACCGGGCCGGAGGCTCTGCGCGCTTGAGGGTGGATGGCAAGTTACTGATTATTGATGAAAAGGTGCTTACCATTGATGACGTTATCAAGGCGGCGGAAGAGATAACCACTCTTAAGCAGAGGGAGTTCTTTAAAGACAATTTAGATCTTGGTTTTGCGGTTTATGTGGAAGAATTGGGCTTAAGGTTTCGCGTAAGCATCTTTATGCAGAGAAACTGGCCTTCCATCGTTATAAGGAGGGTAAATAACGTTACACAGACATTCGAAGAATTAAATCTGCCCGTAGATGTTTTAAAGAAGCTGTGCCTGGAAAAGGGGGGTTTGGTTCTTTTGACCGGCAGTATGGGCAGCGGAAAATCCACCGCCATTGCCAG
>JAPLLP010000289.1:1332-2374 GCA_026387515.1 Candidatus Omnitrophota bacterium
CCAGCATAATAGAATACATCAACAATAACAGCAAAAAACATATCCTGACTATTGAGGAGCCGATAGAGTTTACCTTTAAAGATAAGGAATCGCTCATTAATCAAAGAGAGTTGGGCATTGATGTCGCATCATATCCGTCAGCCTTACGCGCCTTTACCCTGCAAAGCCCCGATGTTTTGTTTATCAGCAATATCCGCGATACCGAGACGATGTCCAGTGTCCTGGCCGCGGCGGAGACAGGGGTGTTGGTGTTAAGCACATTGCACACCATTAATGCCGTGCAGAGCGTAGAGAGAATCATTAATTTTTTCCCGCCGCATCAGCATCAGGAAGTCAGAAATCAGCTGGCAAGCTTGTTGAAAGGCATAATATCCTTAAGGCTGATCCCTGCCCGGTAGGATTCCTGCTTACGAAGTTATGCTGCTTACTCCTACCATTAGCCGTTTAATACGCGAAGGTAAGATTTGGGAGATTCCCCAGTACATTGATGACGGCGAGGTTTTTGGGATGCAGTCTTTCACGCAGTCCCTGGTGAAACTAGTGAAAGAGGACAAGATCAGCGAAGAACAGGCGGGTGATTTTGCCGATAGTAAAGACGAGCTGATCCTTGCGCTTAGGGGCATAAAAAAGAGCTAAAAATATTTAAGGAGATAAAATCAGATGTTAGATGAAATAAAATCCGAACTTAGGACTATCCAGCTTAACCTGGAGCAACTAAGAGGTTATCTTTGACATTGATAATAAAAAGAAGCTTATCGCGGATTTATCCGCTGCGATGTCCGAGCCCGGATTCTGGGACGATAGCGATAAATCTACCAGGATAGTCCGGCAGTTAAAAACATTAAAAAGCACGGTTGAGCCCTGGGATACCGCAACTAAGAAATACCAGGAACTGCAGGAACTCGCCGATATTCTTAAGCCCCAAGATAACGCATTATATTCAGATTTAAACAAGGATATCCATGGCCTCTCGAGCGAGGTAGGTGGTTTAGAATTTAAGACTCTTCTTTCGGGCGAATTTGATCCGAACAACGCTATTTTA
>JAPLLP010000025.1:0-630 GCA_026387515.1 Candidatus Omnitrophota bacterium
GAATGCCGCGTATCGCACCCTCGAAAGAACCTTGCCCGCGACAGGAGTCGTGGACCTCCGCGCACGAACCATCCACCGACACCTGGACATACTCACAACGACCTGTGCGAGCCATGAACGCGGCGATTTCATCGTCAATCAGCGCGCCATTAGACAACAAGGAAAAACGTATCCGGTTGCGCACGATACCCTCAAGGAGTACAGACAGGTCCTCCCGGATGAACGGCTCTCCGCCTGCCAGAATAACTCTCATCACACCGAGTGTTCCCAATTCGTCGAAAAATTTAAGCCAATCATCCGAAGGAAGATCCCGATACTCTACCGCAGGGTTGTTGAAGAAATAACAATAACGGCAGCGCAAGTTACAGCGGCTTGTGATTTCAATATCCAAGTTACGCGGGGTGCGCATAACCATTATTTGCGCCCCACTTCCAATCCCACAAAACCCTTTTCAGCCAGCGTATTAACAAAAGCAATAACCTCTTTAGAGACGGCGTCCGGAGTCTCTTCAAAGCTATTCTTGATCTCCGAGACGATATCCTCGAGACTTCTCTTGCCGTCCAGCCGTTTCCATACCGCCACACCCACAGGATTAGTTCCCATGGCATCGGCAGTGTCCGGATTAAAGAG
>JAPLLP010000025.1:772-3973 GCA_026387515.1 Candidatus Omnitrophota bacterium
GATTAAAGAGTACAGCCCAGTCGTCGAACTCCTCCCGGAGTACAACAACGGGATTGGCAATCGGTTTATCTGTTTGATTCATGGATCATTTCCTCCATATATTAATTAGTGAAAACGACAGAGACCACGCTATTTTCGACTAGGAGAAATCATTATCGCCAAAAATAGGTCTGGAGAGTAAGGTAAGTTGTAATGCGGTTTCTTACATGCCGCTACTAACCATACAATCTACTATATTAAAAGATAATATTTATTAAAGTTGCCCAGATCCACCGCTGAAAGTTACTATGCCGGATTTGTCCCGGCTGTACAAGCGGCTCCTGCGGTCGTCCCCGCCGAGCAATAAGTAAGTACTGCGGTCACCCCCGCCGAGCAATAAGTTTCTGCGCTATTCCCGGTGCCCGAACAATAAGAGCCAAGCTTATTTTGTGCGGTTGTTCCCGCTGTGCACATGTCGACTGGAGTAATACCCGCGGTGCAACCTGTAGCATCATAAACAGTACCTACATTACTACCAGCAGTACAGGCAGTTATAACTGAACTTCCACCACCACAGGCTCCTGACCCTTTGGCCATCTCCCCTAAGGGTACAAGGATCGGCGATTCGTACTTTTGTTTTCCCTTAATATCTTGGTCCGACATGCTTACTCCTCCTTTTTATTCTTGCCTAAATTTATCCATGCCCCTACATCATTTCCTGTACCTTTATAAGAAGTACAGTCTAACGCTGAGGCCATAAAAAATTAGGCTGTAATAATTAACATTTATTTTTAGTATATCAACCCCCATTTCTTGTCAATATTTATTTGATTTTTTTTGGGAACTCTGCGGGGACGGTTCCTTTATTCCTAGCTACATGCTGTATAAAAGATTACAACCATGTCAATTCAAAATTTACCTTATATTTCTTTGTATCTATTAGTCACGATTTCGCAAGCACACTGTTGTAATTTATTGTGCGGCAAAGGGTGCGGATACCAGAAACCGTGCCAGAATCTACTTTAAAGGTGTTTTGGTTTTTTTGGGCGCGGGTTGCGTTTTGGGACCCAAGGTTATAGAGATATTTGTAGTGTTGCCGCTGCCGGTGAGATTGATAATACAGCTTTCGGCGTCACGTTCGAAATTCAAGAGGCGCTGGCCATATTCCACGATATTCAGCAGGTTCCAGTTGTACATGACCATCTGTTCCTTGTAGAAATTTACTACCTGGTCCTGGGTGCCTTTACCGCGATACCTTAAAAGGGCTACGCGCATACCACCGCTTTCAAAGGAATATGATTCGTTAGGCAGCTGTTTGAATCCCGAGGGGACCGGGATGTCGCTGAATTTTAACATTGCCTGCGGTTCCAGTATATCGGGGTTACCTGTGCTTTTTTCATTTTTGCTCAGGTTAGCGCATCCGGTTAAATTTAGCACTACGAAAAAAACCACAAAGCAGAAAACTAACGTCCCCCGGGTTTTCATAAAGCCCCCTTTTTTTTGAGAAAATCTTCCACATTGGAATAAATTGTCTGGATATCATTCTCGGTTAATCCTGCCTGGGAAATAATTTTTATTACTTGCGATGGTGAAATAATGTCTTCGGGGTTATGGCTGTCAGTGTTCAAAATCAAATTAGCACCTAGCGCCAGGCCGCGTTGGATCACATGAGCGTTGCCTTCAGAGTGCCCTTGACGCGCGGTCACTTCCAGAAAAATACCTTTCTTTTTAGCTAAAAGGATATCTGCGTCGCTGATTAAGCCCGGGTGAGCCAGGATATCGATATCGGCTTCCAGGGCTGCGCGGTTAGTGCCTTCTACCACCGGTTCGACCGGAGTCTCGCCGTGGCCGACAATAATCTTGATGCCTTTAGAGCGGCAGAATTTCGCCAGCGGTTTAAAATGTTCCGGCGGCAGATGGGTCAATTCGATCCCGGGTAAAACTTTTATTGCCGCATTCTTTGGCCAGTGATGGGTAAATTCCATGATTGCCGGGACTAAAGTTTTGATATTGCTGTAGTCCGCGTGGTCAGTGATGGCAATCACCTTGTATCCGGCGTCTTGATAGCGCACGGCAACTTCCGAAGGAATCAGGGCTCCGTCGCTTAATAATGAATGGCAATGTAGGTTATACATAGTTTAAAAGCGCCCCTGGCAGGAATCGAACCTGCCACACGCGGTTTAGGAAACCGCTGCTCTATCCTTATGAGCTACAGGGGCAGTTATTGTTATTCTCCCCTGAATTTAATCAGCGAGAATACCGGGTATTCTTTTAATCTTTCCCGGCCCTTAAGGTCTACCAGTTCTATAACGAAAGCAACTGCCACGATCTTGGCGTTTTGAGATTCTACCAGTTCTGCTACGGCCTCTACGGTACCGCCAGTAGCTAAAAGGTCATCGATAATTAATACGCGGGAATCCGGCTTCAATGCGTCCTGATGGATCTCAAGGGTGTCTGTACCGTACTCTAGGTTATAGGTTACAGAATCTGTTTTCCAGGGGAGTTTGCCTTTTTTCCTAACCGGAATGAATCCCGCGTCCAGGTCTTTGGCCAGCGCGCCGCCCAAGATGAATCCTCTAGCTTCTACCGCCACGATATAGTCGATTTTTTTATTCCTGTACTTTTTGCTCAAGGCATTGATTTTTTTAGGCATGGGCTATCTCTCCTGGTTTTGGACAAAGCTCCTTAATTTTTTTAGCGCCGCCTCTTCGATTTGGCGCACTCGTTCGCGCGAAACCCCTATTTTCTTGGCTACTTCAGCCAGGGTGTGCGATTTTTGTTTATCCAGGCCAAAGCGCATATCAAGTATCTCCCGCTCCCTGTCGGTCATCATATCTAAAAGATTATTCACCCTCTCTTTATTCATCATGTGTTCGATTGACGCATCCGGAGAGGTTGAGGAATTGTCCTGGATGAGGTCTCACACCTGGCTTTCGCCTCCGTCATCGATAGGGGCATCAAGAGAAGAGGTCTTGGTAGAGAGCCAGAATTTTACCTGTTCGGTATTCGCATCGGATATGTGCATCTTTTTGGATATCTCTTCTTCGGAGGGCAAGCGGTTCAATTTATGCGCAAGCTGTTCTTTGGTCTTTTGCCAGCGCGCGATCAGCTCATTCATATAGACCGGCACACGGATCATTTTGCCCTGTTCGGATATGGAACGCGTGATGCTTTGCTTGATCCACCAGGCGGCATAGGTGGAAAAACGAAAACCCTTCCTAT
>JAPLLP010000316.1 GCA_026387515.1 Candidatus Omnitrophota bacterium
GGAGAAAAAGATAGAGGGGATCATCAAGGAAGAATTATTGGAGCTTAAAAAGAAATATGGCGACGAGCGCCGAACCGATGTTGTGGCAGAGGTAGAAGAGCTTGAGGTGGAAGATTTAATTGCCGAAGAGGATGTGGTGGTAACTATCAGCCACGGCGGGTACATTAAGCGCCTGCCGGTCAGCTCTTATCGCAAGCAGAAGCGCGGCGGCCGCGGCGCTTCCGGAGCCGAGCTGAAAGAGGAAGATTTTGTTGAACATTTGTTTGTCGCCTCCACCAAGGATTACCTGCTTATTTTTACCGATAAAGGCCAGGTGCATTGGTTGAAGGTTTATGAGATACCGCAGGAAAGCCGCATATCCAAAGGCACGGCCATCGTGAATTTGGTGCAGATGGAGGCAGCGGCAAAAATAAGTTCTACCGTTCCAGTAAAGGAATTCTTGCCGGATAAATATCTGGTAATGGTAACCAAAAACGGCAATATCAAGAAGACCCGGCTTGATGCCTATGGCAATCCGCGCAAGGCTGGGATTATCGGTATTACGCTGGAAAAGAATGATGAGCTTATCGGCGTGCAGTTAACCGACGGGAAACAGGAATTGTTGATCGGAACCCGGCTGGGTAAAGCGATCAGATTCGCCGAGGAGAAGGTGCGCGACATGGGCAGGGCGGCTAAAGGGGTGCGGGGCATTTCCCTGGCTAAGAAGGACGAATGCATAGGCATGGTGGTTCCTGCGAAAGAGGTGCATATCCTTACCGTGACCAGCCTTGGGTTTGCCAAGCGCACCACTATTGATGAATACCGGCTTACCAGCCGCGGCGGCAAAGGCGTAATCAATATTAAAGTTACGGATAAAAACGGCGAGGCAGTCAGCCTTAAGACCGTCAGCGATAATGATGAATTAATGGTGATCACTCAGAACGGGATATTCTTGCGCTGCGCAGTAAAAGATATACGCGAGACCGGCCGGTCTGCCCAGGGCGTGCGACTGATCAAGCTTGACGATAAAGACCATGTCTCCTGCGTTGCCCCCGTTATTGCCGAGGAAGAAGAATAGATAGCTCTTAAGGTGCGTCCCCATCGTCTAGCCTGGTCTAGGACAAGAGCTTTTCAAGCTCTCGACACCGGTTCAAATCCGGTTGGGGACATTAAACTTACCCCGTATGCGCTATAAAACAATTTTAATCGTAGCGCTCCTCACTGGGATACTAGTTATTGCCCTGGCCCAGTTTTCCATCCCCACACTTTTTGATGCCGACGGATATTATCATATCCGTATGGCCAAAATCATCCGGCAATACGGCATAAATTTCAACTTTCACTGGGCCAGGTACTCTATCTTTACCGAGCATTTTGCGGATAAAGATTTTCTCTACCACCTATTGATCATCCCTTTTACCTTTATGTCAAATATCTTTTTGGGGGCGAAGATAGCCGCGGTAGTGTTTGCCTCCGCGCTGTATCTGGTATATTTCTGGCTGCTTAGGCGTTGGGCCAAGCGGCAATTGATTATACCCTTTCTGGGGATTTTCTTTCTTGCCCCGCTTTTTTTGATTGCCCTGAGCCGGCCCAGGCCGATGATATTAATGATTGCCCTTACGCTTCTTTTTGTGCATTTTCTGATCCAGAGAAACTGGCGCGCGCTTATCGTTATCACCGTTGTGTACCGCCTGACCCATTTCAGCGGACCGTTCTTATTCTTGTTTGCGTTGATTTGCGAGACGGTGAGATTTGTTGACGAAAAAAAATGGGAGGGTAAGAATTTGCTCGCTGTGGCCGCGGGGGTGGTAATAGGCGTATTGGTACACCCGCATTTTCCGAATAACCTGCTGGTGTTTTATCTTAATGCCGTATTGGTGCCGATGTACGCCTTGAATTGGGGATTGGAGCTGGGGGCGGAAGGGTATTTGACGAAGCCGATCGACCCGGAAGAATTGCTCGTCCGTGTGCGCATGCTGGTGCGGATCAAACGCGCGGAAATGGAACTCGAGCGGACTAAAGCCGATTTTATGGCAAGGCGGCTTATATTTCGGACTGGTGGGAGAGCCGGGGGCAGGCGTTGGCGGTATGGCAATATAAGAATTTAACTAATTGGGTATTGACTTTGTTGGTAGGCGCGGCCTTTATCGTCACCGGCCTGCATGCTTATAAGGCCTTTGGCGATTCAGCGAGCAACGACAGGTATTATAATCTGCACTACGAGCGCATAGCGAATTGGATGTCTGTCAATATCCCCCCGGGAGAATTAATATTTCATACCAATTGGTCGGATGGCCAATATTTTATCGGGATGAATCCCCAGGATGATTATTTTGTGGTGTTGGATCCCATATATATGTATTACCGGGACCCGAAAAAATATAAGCTTTACCGCGAGGTCTCTTTTGGTAAAACAAAAGACCCTTACGCTGTGCTCAAAAGTGATTTTGGCGTGCGTTACGGTTATGCCGGGAAAAATTATTTTACGGGCTTGATTAATCAGATCAGGCCGGACGCGCGCTTTCAGATATTGGCCGAAGACGGGCAGGGGTTAGTATTTAAGCTAAGGTAGGAGCGTGCCCAATCCCGCCTAAAAGGCTCGGCGGGGTTTCGCTGTATGGCCTGCCTTCGGCAGGCAATTTAGAGGTGCTCAATGTGCGGTATTGTAGGATACGTTGGCGAAAGATCGGCGCAGGAAATATTATTGGAGGGACTGAGGCGTCTGGAATACCGCGGTTACGATTCTAGCGGTATGGCCACTATTGTCCTTGGCAAACAGGGTATTTCTATCAGAAAAGCCCCGGTCAAAATCCGCGCCCTTTAAAAATTATTAAAGACTATGCCGCTCTCCGGGAAGATCGGCATTGCCCAGACCCGTTGGGCAACCCATAGTACACAATGGGATAATTGAAAATTTCGAGCCTCTCAAGGCCGCGCTTATTAAAGAGGGGCATATCTTTCGCACGCAGACCGACACCGAGGTGATCGCGCACTTAATTGAAAAATTTTATAAGAACGTTCCTCTTGAAGAAGCGGTGCGTAAGGCCTTGAAATTACTGGTGGGTACTTTTGCCCTTGGGGTTATTGCTCAAAGCGAACCCGAGAAACTGGTGGGCGCCCGTTCCGGCAGCCCTTTGATCGTGGGGTTAGGTAAGGGTGAAAATTTTCTCGCCTCGGACGTTTCGGCAGTGCTGGCATCGACTAAAGACGTTATTTTTCTGGAAGAAGACGAGGTTGCGGTTTTGACCAAGGATAAAGTAATTATATCCGACCTTAAAGGCGATTCCCTTAGTAAGAAAACCACCCGGGTTAACTGGGATATCTCTCAAGCGCAGAAACAGGGCTTTGCCCATTTCATGTTGAAGGAGATTAACGAGCAGCCGGGGATTATGGAAAATCTCCTGGGAGCCAGGATTAATCAGGATACGCAAAAGATTATTTTTGAAGAGCAGAACATTCCCGAAGAGAAGTTAAGGAATATAAAGAACATTGCTATTGTTGCCTGCGGCACGGCATATCACGCGGGGCTGGTGGGTAAATATATACTGGAATCCGTATGCGAGATCCCGGCGTACGTGGATGTCTCAAGCGAATTCCGTTATCGCAAATTGCTTATTAATAATGATACCCTGGTTATCGCCATTAGCCAGTCAGGGGAGACCGCGGATACTTTAGCGGGGATACGCCAGGCAAAAAAACTGGGTGCGCCCGTATTATCGATATGTAACGTCCTGGGCTCAACCTTGGCCAGGGAATCAGACGGGGTTATCTATACGCACGCCGGGCCGGAAATCGGAGTCGCCTCCACCAAGGCCTATACCGCGCAGCTCATGTCGCTGTATATCTTGGCTTTTTATCTTGCCGGGATAAGAAATACCCTATCCCGGGAAAAGATTAATAAATACCTCGAAGAGTTAAGAAAGGTGCCTGTTTTACAGGA
>JAPLLP010000042.1 GCA_026387515.1 Candidatus Omnitrophota bacterium
GTCGATGGGTCAGATGTCCATGCAGCGGCAAGTTTTGGCAGCGGTACAGGCAATTCGATAAAAATTCATTCCGTTAACAAGTTTCCCGATTCTGTAGGCTTATTATATTCCGCATTTACACATTATTGCGGATTTAATCCCAATGCCGATGAATATAAGTTAATGGGATTGGCACCTTATGGAGAACCTTCCTATGTTGATCTTACACTAGAGAAGCTCATAAAGCTTAAAGCTGATGGTAGTATTCGTCTAAATTCACGCTACTTTAATTTCCGTTCTAGGCACAAAATGATCAATCATAGGTTCAATGATCTTTTTGGCGGATCGCCAAGAAAAGAAGGCGAGGAGATAGAAAAGAGGCACAAGGATCTGGCGCGGTCGGTCCAAACCGTTACCGAAATGATATTGATGAATATGGTAAATCGCTTGCATAGAGAGACAGGGCTGGAAAACTTGTGTATGGCAGGCGAAATGGCCCTTAATTGCGTCGCAAATGGCAGGATATTGCGAGAAGGCCCCTTTAAGAGGATGTGGATACAGCCGGCTTCCTCAGATGCGGGCTGCGCGCTTGGAGCGGCGTTCATGGGCTGGTATGGGCATATGGACAAGAGCCGCAGGGTCAAACCGGGTAAGGACATGCAAAAGATGAGCCTTCTCGGCCCATCTTATTCTGACGAAGAAATAGAAAGATATTTAAGGCAAAATAATATACAATATACCAAGCCAAAAAGAGGCGATTTACTTAAGAAAGTCGCTATTCTTCTGAATGCTCAAAAGACAGTTGGATGGTTTCAGGGAAAGATGGAATTCGGACCGCGAGCCCTCGGGAACCGCAGTATACTGGCGGATCCGCGCTCAAAAAATATGAGGGATATAATCAATTCAAAGGTGAAGTTCCGGGAACCTTTCCGGCCATTCGCGCCTAGCGTTTTGTTGGGTAAAGCCGGGGAATACTTTGATCTTGGATGCGAAAATCCGTATATGCTCTTTGTGTCTAAGGTTAAAAAGAAGGGATTCCCCGCTATAACTCATGTAGATAATTCAGCACGGGCTCAAACAGTTAGGCACAAAGATAATCCTCTCTTTTATGATCTTATTAACAGATTCTACAAGGATTATGGGTCTCCAATGGTCGTCAATACTTCCTTTAACAGAATGGGCGAGCCGATCGTGTGCACGCCCGAAGATGCATACAAATGTTTTATAGGGACTGATATGGATTGTCTGGTAATGGGCTCTTTTTTGATAGGCAAGAAAAGATGAAAGATAGAATTCTCTGGTTATTGCTGATATTTGCCGCTGTTTATATATTGGGTAATATCGGTACCGGCAGCCTTACCACTTGGGATGAGGCGGTATATGCTAATATATCCGGGACTATATTAAAAACGGGGGATTGGGTAGTTATGCATGACGGCGGTAGACCATGGTTTGATAAGCCGCCGCTATACATGTGGTGTACAGCTATATCGTATAAAATATTCGGAGTGAGCGAATTTTCGGTGCGTCTTACGAGCGCCCTTTTCGGTGTAGCGACAGTCCTCCTAATCTACTTATTCGTAAAGAGGTTATACGATCAACGTGCGGCTCTATTGTCAGCCTTGCTGCTTCTGGCGTCACCTCACTACATCCACTTCTCGAAGATGGGTATGATGGACGTAATGTTGACCTTCTTTGTCACATCGACTATATTTTTCTTCTGGTTGGGCCAGGAGAAACCGATCTTTCTTTTCTGGTCGGGAGTAACGATATTATTTGCCTATTTTACAAAAGGTTTTGCGGCGATATCGGCTCCGGCCATAATATTCTTTTATTGCCTCTTTTCCGGTA
>JAPLLP010000007.1 GCA_026387515.1 Candidatus Omnitrophota bacterium
ATTATCGAGGGTAAAAGCTCGAAATCCAATCCTTCAATGACACCGGATTTGTTAAAAAAGTACCCCGATTCCGGTTTTCCCATGGCGCAAACATTGGCGCGCATCATCGGTGGCACAGTATCCGTCGAGAGCGAAGTCGGCAAGGGCACGACATTCACGATCCGCCTGCCGTTAGCAAAGAAAAATGAACCCATCCCTGTTTCTGCGGAGGAGGGGATAATGCAGGAGATCCATTATTTAAGGAATGGGTTACTGCGCATCTTGTCCGAGGCATATCCGCTTTTTGGACAGATGGTCGGTCAGCGAAAAGAAGACTGGAGCGATCAAAATCATCCTTTGATGTCAGATATGTTTAGATCCGGGATCCCTTCGAACGCGCAAGTGGCAGTAACGAGCGTGAAGGCTGCCTCTGAATTGTATTTGTCCGATCGCCAACAAGATATTGGCTCGGCTGCAGGCGAAATAAGTCAGGCGGTATGTGCCCTGAAAGATTTATTGGCCGGCCCAGACAATATATCCGCCACTACGAGAACCGCATTGAGCGATTGGATCAAGCAGGCGGATGAGCTATGGGGAAAGGCAAATAATATAGCACAACTCAAACAACCTGACAATTCTACTCAGGTAAGCTCCGCCGAACCCGTCGTCTCGATCGCGGCGGATAAAAAAGAACCCGCGCCTGACGTTACGCCATATGTCAGAAGATTACGTGAAGAACTTTTACGAAAAGATTATAGCGCCGCCCTCGATATAATAATGGAAGCGCTTGAAAACTTATTGCATGAAGGCAAAATAGATATAACGGCAGTGGATTTTGAACACTTCAAGAGTGGACTCTCGGATTTTATGAAGGCCGTATATCCAAATGAGTCCGGTCCTGGATCTTGGGATTTTACATCGCTCCGTGATTCCAGAAACATAGCAGATCTTAAAGAACAGTTGAAAAGCAAGCTGACAAAACTAAGAGAAAAACAGCAATATCTGCGTGCTTGGATTATTTCCGGTACGGGGTCATTTTCGGATTTAAAAGAATTCCTTAAGCAACCCGACGTCGAAGGCCTAAGCGCAAAAGAAAAAGCTCTCAAATACCACGACTATATCAACAGGCTGTACCATGCTGTGTGGGGTATGAGTAGTTCAGAAATATTCATGAAAAACTTTTCTCAAATTACAAGTATGACCTTTGGGGATTTTGTTACCCATGATCTATCTAAATATATGGAGCTATTAGGCGTTTATCTCAAAAAAGATGTTAATCAAAAAAACTTTGAGCGTACGCAGATGTTATTAAATTCAATAACAGACGTACTCCATATGTGGCAGGGTGTTGTGGGTGAAAATATGTCAGAATATACTAAGGTATGTAAATTCGCTGACACTCTTACGGACCCCATCCTGTTGGGTGACAATATCGGCTTGATGCCGTATCTGCTGAGGCGGACATTCATAGAAGACCCCGCGAAAGATGAGAATCTAGTTAACTTCAAATATATTGTATCGCTAGTGGAGCCTGCACTGGCGAATCTATCGGCGGGACAAGCCCTGAGCAGGATGAAGCTATGAGGCGATTGGCCGCAGCGGCGAAAAAAGTAGCGCCGTCTCTTGCCGCGGAAAAATTCAGAGAAGCGTGGGCAGAAATGAAAACAGCTATAGGCCCCCAATTGAAAACGTGTTTAAGGCTTTCAAAATTGTGCGCGGAAAGGCCATGGACGCTCGATGAAGCGCGAGAATATACCAGTAATATGGAAGAAATAGCAAAATTAGCAACCATTGTCTGTTCTGATATTAAATCTCGCAGTCCTAATGGTTTCTGGAGCATGATCAGTGGTGTGCTCGGTTGGGCTACGGGGCAGCATATCACAGGCATGGGTTTATATGCACAAGTGATGTGTGATGGAGCCGCTTGTCCGCCGAACTGGCGGGAAGAAATTGCAGCATGCCTTCGCAGTTTTACGCTTGTGGATGATTATTTTAGCAACATGACAGAGGTTCTAATATCAGCGCCTTCCCCAGGTGAGAACGTAGATGTATATATACCAGGAGCTATTATTAACCAACAGCCGCCGGAGAAGTATCGTTGGATATTGATCGATGACCTTGATCATGCCTTTATGAAACCATTTAATTCCGCAGCTGTCCAACCTGTAGAATCTACCCAGGGTAGAGATGATGAGGGCGCTACTTATACAAAAGACGTGACTGTAAGAAGTGAGGATGGGTTACATGTTATGCCATCGAAACGTATTAGCCTTATAGCGTCATATATACAGGAAAAGCTACATATAAGCGCATATATTGTAAGCAAGTGGACGGGCAAAGTGTGTGAACTGACCAATAGCTACCGTCTTGCGCTATTGTGGATAAATAACAATGATGTGGTCGAGGTGTCTGTTAAAGGAAA
>JAPLLP010000107.1:0-1268 GCA_026387515.1 Candidatus Omnitrophota bacterium
AATCGAACAAACCTGTTTTCTCAGAATATAGAGATTCTCATGAACGCGGCAACTAACCTGTCTTCAAAAAGAATAGGGGCGCTAGTGGTTGTCCGGGGCAGGGATATAATTGAGCGGTATCTTGAGACAGGCGTGCCCTTAGACGGGGTGATCAGCCAGTACATCCTAGAGGCTATATTCGATCCTAATGTACCAACTCATGACGGGGCCGTAGTGATTGACGGCAGGCGCATTACCAGGTTTGCCTGTCATCTGCCGCTTTCTACGAATCTAAGCCAGTTCGGGCACCGGGGTACGCGCCATGCCGCTGCTTTGGGATTAGCGGAGCGTACCGACGCAATGTGTATCGTGGTTTCGCAGGAGACCGGTAAGATCTCTGTTGCCGAGGCCAATAAGCTTAAGGAATTAGCTAACCCGGCGGAACTGGCAGGGGAAGTAGAAAGATTTTATAATCAGAGGTTTCCTCGGGCAAAAAGGTTTTTTTTGACAGAGCTGTTCTTGGGGCATCTTGTCGAAAAATTACTTGCTGTGCTCATTGCAGCGGGGATATGGTTTGGCTTTAGCTATCGTACCGAGATTATCATTCGGGATGTTTCCATCCCGGTTGAGTACCGGAATCTTCCTTCGGACAGTATTATTTCAGAACCGAAAACCAGGGAAATCAGCGTTACCTTCAGAGGTTTTGAGCGGGCGTTTAATCTTTTTGATCCAAAAGGGTTTAAGATATCGCTTGATCTATCGGATGTCAAAGAAGGGGAAAACAAATTTGTATTTACTAAAGAACTTATCGAAACTCCTTCGGGGCTTTCCATTATCAATATAAATCCGGACAAAGTGGTGCTTATGGTTAATAAGATGGTTACTCTTAACGTCCCGGTAGTAGTTATAACCAAAGGTACTTCTTCGCCCGGTGTAGTTATCCGGCAGATCCTGGTTGAACCGAAGGAGGTTTCGGTAATTGCTCCTGTAAGTCTCCCTAAAGATAAGATTGTTATAGGCACGGATGAAGTTGACCTAAAATCGGTGATTAAGACTATTACTTTAACTTCTAAGCTCACTGTTCCCGCGGGGGTAAGGTTTGCGCAAGATAATCCTCCCGAGGCAAAAATTACCTTAGAAGTGGAAAAGAAGACAAAGTAAGGAGAGTCATGAGGCGAATATCGTTAATAGTAGTTAGCTGTTTTTTTGCGTCCGTTATGGCCTGTTCTGGCTTTGCCAAGGAGCCGGAAGCAGTCAATCTGCCACCTCCTCAGGTAGACAAGGATCAC